>JANMIV010000292.1:0-4576 GCA_031375995.1 Bacteroidota bacterium | reverse complement strand
ATAGCGCGTAAGAAAAGCTCCTTACCTGTTTGCGCATCAAAAGCGGCTATAAAGGGACTGCCATAATCAACCTGCTTGTTTTGTAAATAAGCCAAACCTTTGTTAAGCATATATATAGTTTGGTCTCTTTTAAAAATGAGGGAGTTGCTGCCAAAATTTTCAGGAAATGAGGCCGACCATACTACTTTTCCATTGGGGTTTATTTTCACTATTTGTTCCTTTGAAGCAAAATAAAAATGGCCACTATCTATTAATATATTGGAAACCATATCCCATGTTATATCTAGACCAATAGGTATTACTAGCATTCCACGAGCAAGACCAAAGGCAACAGTGGAAGCAGCGCCTAAATAATCTTTTTCACCAGTAATGGCATTGTAATCCCAACCTGTTCCGTTGTGTATATTAATGGCATGTAAGCCAGCGGCAGCCACTATTATGTTGGAATCATTCAAGCGTATTATTTCATTCCAGCCAAACTCGCGGTTTATTTCTCTTTGCCAAGTTTTGTCTCCATTTGTTAAATTAATACCCTCTAGTTTATTGGTAATACCTTTTACAGAATTGGTTTTATAACCCATTCCTTTTTCTATAGTAGGTTCTACAAAGCACATCAAATTAATAAGTTCCCATTCCTGTGTTCCTGTTTTATTATTCAAGCGGTACTTTTCTCCTCCATACTGTTTAAAAATAACCTGTTGGAATTGCTCCACTTTATCTTGCTGGTAGTTTATTCTTTTCGACCATTTTGCTTGCTTTTTATGTAGGTCAAACAGGATAATACTCCCATTATTATTGGTTAATATACCTTCATTTTCTATTTCTCCACGCAACTGAACAGTGATGGCATTGGAGCTACTATCAATATACGTATGGTAAATTTTTTCAGGAAAAATAAATTCTTTGGCTAGTATGTCTTTATTGCTTATGTAGTCTTTACCAATAGACTTATCACTGCTAGCAACTTCTATTTTAGATTGAGCCAACAGCGTCAATCCACTCATCATCAGGAAGCTGAAAGCAATTATCTTTTGTACGCGTAACATGGAAAATGTATTTTTTTGTCGCAAAATATACTTTTCTTGCTAATAGTCATTAAAACAAGTTTTGGCATGTACTATGGAGGAAATGGATTATTACTCCTTTCCCTTGACGTTATTTCTTACTGCTTTTTTTAATAGGCTTACCGTATTTCATGCGCATTTTTTCCGCATGTGGTATTTTGCTATTTGTTTTTAAGTTTTTGGCTTTTTTCTCATGGAAGGCAGGTCCTGGCTTGTCTGCATTTTTCTTAAGCTTTTTTACCAGTATATTTTTCATTTTTACTACTGGTATTTCCTCTTTTATCAGCGTATTCGATATTTCTAAGTCGGCAGGACTTTGAAGAGGCTTTATTTTTAGCTTAATAAGTGCTTCAATATTGTTTTTGTATTCCTTTTCCTTTTCTGTGGTAAAAGTAATGGCTATTCCTTTTTTATCAGCCCGCCCTGTACGCCCAATGCGGTGTACATAACTTTCTGGTACTGCTGGGGTATCAAAGTTTATTACGTGGGTTACTTCGCTTAAATCCAAACCACGTGCTATAATGTCGGTAGCTATTAGCACACGGCAAAGTCCATTGTCAAAATGGGTAATGGTTTCAAAGCGTTTGTTTTGTGCCTTGTTGGAGTGCATATAATCTGCATACTTGCCCAAAGTAGGTTTTAAAATACCATACAATAAATCAACCATGCTTTTGGTACTTAAAAACACAATTACTTTGCTCATAGCAGGTTCATTTCTGAGTAAAAGCAATAATAAATTGGCTTTGGTATTAAAATTTTTTACACTGTAGCCCATTTGCTCAATATTTTTCAAAGGGGTTATGTCAGTAGCGGCCTCTACTTTTACCGGATTATTAAAGTAAATGGCAATTAAATTTTCTACTTCCTCTATCATGGTAGCAGAAAACAGTATGTTTTGGCGTTTTTGAGGCAATAAGTCAAATATGCGTGTCAATTGGTATTTAAAACCCAAGTCAAGCATTTCGTCCACCTCATCTATTACCAGTTTTTTAATGGTTTTAGGTTTAATGGTATCGCTTAAAATAAGGTCGAGTAAGCGACCAGGTGTGGCTACCAATACATCCAATCCAGCCAAAATTACATCTTTTTGAGGAGCCATATTTACACCACCATATACGCCTGCTACTTTCACATCCATGTATTTACACAACTTTTCTACTTCCGTTACTACTTGTTTTACCAATTCGCGGGTAGGCACTAATATCAGTATTTGAATGTTTTTTTCATGGCTGTATTTCCATTGGCGTAAGCATGGAAGCAAATAGGCGTATGTTTTTCCCGTTCCTGTTTGGGCTATACCTAGCACATCTCTGCCTGACATCAGTAAGGAAAAGGTTTGTTCCTGTATAGGAGTCGGTGTAGTTACCCCTAAGTCGTTTAAGGCATTCAGTAATGGGGCATTCAGGTTTAAGAGATCAAAAGTCATACAGCAGTATTTTGGGGCAAAGGTAAGCTATAAGTTGGCTAGTTTAAAGCTTTCCTTTTAAAGGGCTATTACTTTAGTTCAAATAGAGCTTCGCTATTGGGCTTTACCAGCTTAAAACTTTGGCGTTTTTGGTTGTTATAAAAGTGTATCAAATTGCTTTGTTCCTCAATAAAATCAAATAATAGCGTATTGTTTACCAGCATTTTGTTGTTGGCACTTTTTGCTTTGGTTTCAAAATAACACCAAGTAGCTTCTTCCTCTTTTTCGTAACCCAAGCAGCGCAAATGCAATAATTGCCCATCTAGGTTTAGTTTTAAGTGCTCATTTACGTACTTTTCCAAGTATTTGTTTATGGCGGTGTCTTTTTGGCTCAAATTGCTTTTTACATGGTATAGTTTATACAAGGCATCCTGCAAATCGTCAGTAAACAAACGGCAACTTACAGCCACTTGCTTAGTTGCTTTATGGAGCTTTATTTCCGTTACGCTTAGGTAAAAGGGGTGTGGCATTTTTAAAGATATGCTTAGTAGGCTGCCACACAAGGCTAAAATGAATAGTATTTTTTGGTTTGCTTTAAAATGCTTTTTTTGCATGTTACAACATTAGGCAATTTGAGCGATTTTACTATTTGGTTTTTTATTGGTTTGCAGCATATAGCTGATTGGAATGCGTATGACCACATGCTTTTTTTATGGGCTTTGTGTGGTGTGTATGAATTAAGCCAATGGAGGCAGGTGCTTATTTTGGTAACGGCTTTTACCATAGGCCATAGTATTACACTGGCTTTAAGCACTTTTCATTTTATACAAATCAATACCGCTTTGGTAGAAGTGTTAATACCGCTCAGCATTATTTTTACTGCTTTGTACCATTTGCGTTTTGTGGCCAAAGCAGGTAAACATTTTTACAAAGTACAATATGCTATGGCTTTGGTATTTGGACTCATACACGGGCTTGGTTTTTCCGTTTTGCTTAAATCGCTCTTGGGGACTACAGATTCCATTTTACTGCCTCTCTTTTCCTTCAATGTAGGCTTAGAGGCCGGTCAAATAATAATTATTGCAAGTATTTTGTTTATCACTATGTTTATAAGCAAAATGGGGGCTAATAAAATCCGCTACAAAAAACAAATACTACTGCTTGGGGTTGTTTTGGTAGCTACCATTATGAGCGTAGAAAGAATAAAACTATTACTATTAAAATAAAAAATATGAAAACAAATATATATAGTTTACTTACCCTTACATTTTACCTAGCTTACAGTGCATTACAAGCACAGAATATAAGGAACAACGCAAGTTCTAACCATGGCAATAAATTTGAGCAATTGGGCACTATTTTACCCGATGCAAATACATACCGTGCCGCTTCTGGTGCACCTGGCCACCAATACTGGCAACAGCGAGCCGATTATAAAATTGATGCTTTCTTGGATGAAAAGAATTTGCGCTTGAATGGCGAAGAAAAAGTAACCTATTACAATAACTCGCCCGATGTATTGAGTTATTTATGGCTGCAATTAGACGAAAACCAGCACCAAGCCAGCAATGAGTCTAACCACTTTGATGGGAGCGAAAAAAGTTTGCCTATTACCAAAAACCAATTGGAAGCATTGGATGTAGCCAAAAACTTGGATGGTTATGGGGTAAATATACTCAGCGTTACCGATAGTGCTGGTAAACTATTGCCTTATACCATAAACCTTACCATGATGCGCATAGATTTGCCTGTAGCTTTAAAGCCCAAGCAAAAGTTTACCTTTAAAATAAAATGGAATTATAAAATACCTGAGCGACTTAAAATAGGCGGAAGAGGAGGTTATGAGCTTTTTGCAGAAGATGGCAACCGTACATTTACCATTACCCAATGGTACCCACGTATGTGTGTGTATAGCGACTACCAAGGTTGGAACAATAAGCAGTTTACTGGCAGAGGTGAATTCTCTTTGGTATTTGGTTATTTTGAGGTAAACATGAAAGTGCCTGCCGACCATGTGGTGGCTTCTACAGGGGTATGCAGCAACTATGCCGAAGTATTAAAGCCAAGCCAAATGGCACGCTACAACCAATCAAAAACAGCTTTGCAG
>JANMIV010000394.1:0-1577 GCA_031375995.1 Bacteroidota bacterium | reverse complement strand
CCATGGACCAAAAGGTTTAAAAGGAATAGCAAGTCGTGTACATGGCTTAACTAGTGCTTTGGCAAATGCTTTGAATGCAAATGGTTTGAAAGTAAAAAACGCCAACTATTTCGATACTTTAACAGTAACTGTAGAGAGTGCCTCTGCCGCAATAAGCAGTTGTTTAAGTGCGGAAATAAACATCAATAAAATAAACGAGACGCATATTTCTATTTCTATAGACGAAACACATACGCTTTCTGATATTACTACATTATTGCATTGCTTAACTGGAAAAGAAATAAAACTATCGATTCCAACTACAATAGACTTAAATGTGCCTACTGGCTTAGCCCGTAAGTCAGATTTTATGACACACCCTGTGTTTAATTCGCACCACAGTGAGCATGAAATGTTGCGCTATATTAAATTATTAGAGAGCAAAGATTTATCGCTTTGCGAAAGCATGATAGCTTTAGGAAGTTGCACCATGAAATTGAATGCAACTGCCGAAATGATTCCTGTAACTTTCCCTGGCTTTGGTGCATTGCACCCATTTATTCCGCGTAACCAAGCAACTGGGTATACCCGTATATTTGAAGAGTTAACTGAATACCTAAAGCAAGTAACTGGTTTTGCAGGCATTTCATTGCAACCCAATGCAGGTGCGCAAGGTGAGTATGCCGGTTTAATGGCTATAAGAGAATATTTTAAATCCAAAGGACAAAGACATAGAAACATTGCTTTAATTCCTTCATCAGCACATGGAACAAACCCAGCTAGTGCAGTAATGGCTGGTATGAAAGTAATTGTTACCAAAACACTTGAAAATGGCTATATAGATATAGAAGATATTAGAGCTAAAGCCATTGAGCACAAAGATAATTTAGCCTGTTTAATGGTTACTTACCCATCTACCTACGGTGTGTTTGAAGAAGGTATTATTGATATTTGTAAAATTATTCACCAAAATGGTGGACAGGTATATATGGATGGTGCCAATATGAATGCACAAGTTGGCTTAACAAGTCCAGCTAATATTGGAGCCGATGTTTGCCATTTGAACTTGCATAAAACATTTTGTATTCCACACGGTGGCGGTGGACCTGGTATGGGCCCAATTGGTGTTGCCGCTCATTTAGTGCCTTTTTTACCCGGACACGCAGTGGTAAATATGGGTGGTGGAAACAAAGCAATGACGGCAATAAGTGCTGCTCCTTGGGGTAGTGCTTCCATTCTTTTAATTTCTTATGCTTATATTAGAATGATGGGTACCGAAGGTTTAGAATTAGCCACCAAATACGCTATTTTAAATGCCAACTATATCAAAGCCCGCTTAGAAAAACACTATCAAATATTGTACGTAGGTTCTAAAGGACGCTGTGCCCATGAAATGATTTTAGATACACGTGTATTTAAACAAGCTTCGGGTGTAGAGGTGGTAGATATTGCTAAACGCTTAATGGATTATGGTTTCCATGCGCCTACTATTTCATTCCCAGTAGCTGGAACTTTAATGATAGAGCCAACAGAAAGCGAAGCCAAGCATGAATTAGATCGTTTTTGCGATGCCATGATTGCCATCCGCGCCGAAATCG
>JANMIV010000253.1:0-2458 GCA_031375995.1 Bacteroidota bacterium | reverse complement strand
CATAGTTCAATGGATAGAATAGATGTTTCCTAAACATTTGATATGAGTTCGATTCTCGTTGAGGCTACTAAAGAATATAACACAAAGACTTGCAGCAATGCAGGTCTTTTTTGTTTTACCGCAGTTTGTAAACAGTAATTTATATACCCATTATCCTTTTTTTGTTTTTCTTCTAAACCAATTTACAGCAGTTTCTTTTTGTTCAATTAAGGTGGTTAACATATCCTTTAACTATTTATCCGTTTTTCCTAATTGCTGTTCGTTTTGAGATTAAATATCTCAAAATCAGTTTATTGATTTTTTAAAGGATACTGTGAATTATGTAATTAATTACATTTTATATGTAACACTTTACCAAAACAGATAGTATTTATTGCATCCCGCAAAAAAAAGCACTATTTAATGAAGTTGTACATAAAATATATGGTGAGCCGTTGTTGTAAATTAATGGTGAAGGAGGAGTTTAATAAGTTAGGTATTAAAATATCGAGTATAGAATTAGGGGAGCTTGAAGTACAACAAAAAATAACCATTCATCAGTTTGATAAGATAAGAGAGGCATTGCGCAAAAATGGACATGAACTAATGGAGGATAAAAAGTCAATCCATATTGAGAAGGTGAAAAATGCCGTTATTGAAATGATACATTATTCTGACGAACCACCCGAAGAAAATTACTCTGAATACTTAAGTAAAAGGCTTCAGCACGACTATACGTATTTAGCTAATTTATTTTCAGAAGTAACAGGTACTACTTTGCAACAGTTTATTATTATCAATAAAATTGAACGTGCCAAAGAACTCATTATTTATAATGAGTTGAGTTTAAAGGAAATTTGTTTTAAGCTCCATTACAGTAGTGTACCCCATTTTTCAAACCAATTTAAAAAGATAACTGGGTTGTCGCCTAATTATTTTAAAACACTCAAAAAACGTAAACGCATTGACTTGGAGTGTTTGATTGACCATCAGGATAAGGAAGGAAAAATAGAAGTTGAAAAAAAGAGGAAAAGCATGAAATAATAGAGTGAAGTTTTATTTTATGGGTTTCAATAATGTTAAAATTTTTTTTGCTTCAAAAATAGTTTGTTTTTATTTTGCCAGCCGTTATTAAAAAAAGTAAAATACTTATGAGTAAAAACATTTCTTTTAATAAAAATAGTACTCTTTTCTCCTCGGAGTTAAAAAAGCAGGTAGATGCTTATTTTTCCGACAAGCAGGTAAAGTTAACAGGTAGTTGGGGGCTTTATCATAAAACTTTGGTGCTGGTAGCCGTTGACATGGTTATTTATATAATCCTAATGGCCAACATAGCCCCAGTATGGGTTAACATACTCATGTGTATGGTACTTGGTTTAGGCTTTGCTGCCATTGGTTTTAACGTAATGCACGATGGTGCACATGGCAGTTACTCCAGTAAAAAATGGGTGAATGATTTGATGAGCTATTCATTGAATGTAATGGGTGGTAGTTCCTTTTTATGGAAAGTAAAACACAATGTAATGCACCATGCTTATACCAATATTGAAGGGCATGACGATGATATAGATATTAAACCTTTTATCCGTACCAACGAGAATCAGCCAAGGTATTGGTATCATCGTTACCAATATATTTATTGTTTTTTACTATATACGCTCACCTATATTCTTTGGGTGGCCGTAAGAGACTTTAATAAGTATTTTTCAGGCAAAATTTCCGATAAGAAAATACCTAAAATGGAAAAACATGAGCATGTGGGTTTTTGGCTGAGTAAGGTGGCTTATTTTGTTATATTTCTTATACTGCCTGCGCTGGTATTAGGTTGGGTTCCTGCTTTGGTGGGTTATGCCATTGCCTGTGCTGTTTGTGGTTTAACCCTTAGTATTGTATTTCAGTTGGCTCATGTGGTTGACGAAGCTGACTTTCCAATGCCTGATGAGCATACCCATAAAATTGACGAAAACTGGTACGTTCACCAACTCTCTACCACCGCTAATTTTGCTACCGAAAGTAAAATTGTTTCTTGGTTTGTAGGCGGATTGAATTTTCAAGTAGAACATCACCTGTTTCCTCGCATTAGTCATATTCATTATCCCGACATTAATAAGCTGGTAAAAGAATTGTGTATTAAGTATAAGGTAAAATACATTGAGTATCCTACGGTAACAAAAGCCATTGCGGCCCATATTGCTCACCTTAAAAAGGTAGGTAAGGGAAGATAAGAGCGAGGAGTGCAAATCTAAAACGGAACAAAGACTTGCAGCAATGCAGGTCTTTTTTGTTTTATAAACTTGTTGGTGAAGAACACCAACAAGGGCAAACGTTTTGCAGCTATAAGTATTCTAGGATAATGATATTACCAAATTTATTTTTCATTTAGGCTGCGTTTGTGTAATTATCAACATATTTTTCTTTACGTTTTACAACAGCGAACATACGCAAGATGAGTTTAAATTTTACATTATTTAATACAATA
>JANMIV010000242.1:0-6252 GCA_031375995.1 Bacteroidota bacterium | reverse complement strand
AACTCCCTAAACGATAACTCAACGGCAAAATAGAGATACCTAATTTCTTTTCGACCAAGCGCATAATCGTTGAGCCATAATTAGATTCGTATGCAATTCGAGGTACAAAACCTGCTGGATTAAAAATACTATAAATCTGTTGGCGGTACTGTTGCATATCAGCCAAATAAGGCAAAATAAAAGATTCATCTATACATTGTGTAATCGATCTAAAGTTCTCTTTTGTTATTGGGTGGTGTTCTGGTACTACTAAAGACAAAGGTTCAGAGAACAATTCTCGCTGGCAGATATTGGGATGATCTGTAATTTTTTCCCTCGAAAAGCATACATCAATATTACAATTTTGTAGCGATTCAATGACATTAACTTCCTGCGTTTCGGACAAAATACCTTCTAATAAAGGCAGTTTTTCGCGCAAAAGATAGAGCGCTTCTGGCAATATGGAATACAGTGCCGAACCTGGATAACCAATTCGTATCGTACCTAGATTACCATTTTGGATGGCAACTGCTTGGCTTATAGTATCTCGCAGGCGTGTATTTAATTTGAGCATTTCGTCGCGCAAATAGGCACCGGCTGCTGTAAGGCTCACATTTCTTTTATCGCGTTTAAAAGACGAGATTCCATGGTTACAATTTGCTCTTCGGTAATCAGATTCATTATAATTGCTTTCTCATGATTACAATGTCTTTAGCTCCTAATGTAATTTTTTCCACTTGCTCCCAACCTAGTCTTATATACAAGTTTTCAGCAGTATGGGTAAATAAATGGATTTGTTCCATGCCAAGGCTTTTAGCATGGTTTTGTATGTAATTGCATAGCACAGCGCCTATGCCTTTTTGCCTAAATGGAGGTATGGTATATACTAAGGCAAGCCAGTTTTTGTAAGCATTTAAGTGTGGGACTTTATCTAAAATACCCACATGCTTATAAATACCACCAGTGGCAACGGGGTTTTCTTTTTGAGTCATTAATACTTGAAACTGACTATCGTTTACAGCGAATGACTGAAGCTTTTGGATGGTAATTTCTTTGGGTATGTTCCATTCGCTTAAGTACCAGTCGGCAATTAAATCAATGTGGATGCTATTGGTTGAATGGATAAAATGAAATGAGGTACTATTTTGATTTTCCATTGGGGCGAATTTATTTTAATTCCCCTATATTTTAGAAAATTTAAAATGAAGAAATTCTTATTAAGCTACACCCCTGGCAAAACCTACTGTTTCTCTGTACATTTGTGGCGAAACATCGACATTGTTTTTGAAAAAACGACTAAAATAGTGTTCATCGTCATAACCCAATTCAAAGGCTATTTCTTTTATGGCTTTATTTGATAAATACAGTTCGCGTTTAGCCTCTATAACAATGCGTTCGGCTATTAAATCTGTGATGGTTTTATTGAAATGGGTTTTGGTAATTTTAGCTAAGGCTTTTTGACTTATATTGAGCATATCAGCATAATCGCTAGCTGAATGTTTTGATTTAAAATGGAGTTCAATATAATTTTTTAAATTCTGCAAAATAAATGGTTCTTTGGCTATTAATGTACTTTCATAACCCTCCTGCTGACTTGCCTTTAGGCGCGTTGCGTTGATTAAAAATATTTTTAAGTACGATACCAATAACTCATTTTGTGCAATGTCATTGTTTTGCATTTCTAAAAAAAATTGCGCTACAAGCATATTAAAAGTGGCCTCTGTTGTTTTATCCACTGTTACAAAGGGTACACTAGTATAAATATTGTTAAACAAAATACCATTACAAGCTACTTCCTGTTGGTGTTTATGAATACAAAAAAAATCAGGATGAAAATGAATGGCAACCCCATTTAATGCTTCTTTTGATTGCAACATAAAAGGCTGGTAAGGAGCAAATGCAAAAAGACTATTATTTTCAAAATCATACTCGTGAAAATCTGATTTAACCTTTCCAGTTCCTTCTTTTAACCAAATAAGCGTATAGTAGTTGAGCCTTTGTATATGGTCAAAATGGTTATTGCTTTCAAAGTTAAATACTTTAAGAGCCAAGTTCCCGTTTTGGGGGTTTACCATGGTATATGTTTTTTGGTTCAGCATTGCTTGTGTAAAAGTAGGGACAAATTTATGATTTACTTCTGCTCTTTTAGCTGTTTTATTTCTGCTTCTAGTTTGTTTATATATGCTCTTTGAGGTGCCATGGCCGTTTCTAACTCTTGCAACGTATAGCGTGGGGTAATGTGTTGCGGGCAGTTCCAATCATACGCTTCTATATGTACCAGAAACATTCTTTCAGGTTTAAATTGGTATTCGCTCAAGTTTAATTGATTGTATAATTCAGGTCTGTTCTGCAATTCAATTACTTCCGCTTTACCTAGCAATTTCAACCTTGCTTTTAAAGGGTAATTCATCATAAACAAACTGATATTGGCGTTATTGGCTAAATTACCAAGGGTAATGTATTGTTTGTTACCAGTAAAATCAATAAAACCGAGCGTATGTTTATCTATTACTTTTACAAATCCCTTTTGACCGCCTCTGTGTTGTATGTATGGATAATTGTTTTCTCCAATGCTGGCCATATAAAAACTATCTTGATTGGCAATAAAGGCTATTTCATCTTCTGTAAGACCATCAACAAAAGTTTGTTTCTCCATGCGCTCATAAGCCACTCTGCTTCCATACTTTTCTTGTAGGTCTTTTATGGCTTTGGTAAAAGCTAGTGCTGCAAAATTTTTTGCCATGGCTTTATACAAATTTTCTTTCCGATTCCAGTATTGGTAAATCATTGATGCTGGCAAATCTTTTTTGCATTAAACCATTTGCATCAAACTCCCAATTTTCGTTTCCGTATGCTCTAAACCATTGCCCTTGGGCATTTTGGTACTCATACTCAAAACGTACCGCCATTCTATTATTTCTAAAACCCCAAAGTTCCTTTTTAAGGGTATAGTTTAACTCTTTTTCCCACTTTTTCTGTAAAAAGGCTTTCACAGCTTCTCGCCCATTTATAAATTCCGTCCGGTTTCTCCATTCGGTATTCAAGGTATAAGCTAAGGCTATGCGTTCTGGGTCTTTACTATTCCATGCATCCTCTGCCATCTGTACTTTTAGTTTTGCTGTTTCCTCTGTAAACGGAGGAAAAGGGGGTTTTTGTTCCATTGTTTTATTCAATTAGCGTACCATACAATCTGGGCACATGGCAATGCCTATTTTCAACATTTTCAATATATCTCTTTGCGTAGATTGGGTTTTGTCATTGGCATACCATTTATGCAAAACTTCAGCATAAGTAGCAGCGGTAGCAGGATTCGACTTTAGTTCCAGTACTAATTTTTGCGCTTCATTAGGTCTGGGCCCCCAAACACTATTTACGTTAAACTTGGTGTCTAGCTGAATCAGTTTTGGAATGGCCTTTCCTCCTTTGGTTAGGTGGGCATTCATAAGCACAGGATTGTCATCGCGGTAAACTATTCTTAAATCAATCATTCCTTTTGAGGCTAAAGCTATGGCATTTAGTACGGGTAAAATTTGGGAGGCATCGCCACACCAATGTTCGCTTATTACCAACCAGTTTATTTTATGGTGTAATGATTGTCAATAATCCTTTATAGTACTATTTACTGCCACTGTTTTGGCTATACGTGTGCTGAGCTGAAAGTTCATGGGAATATACTGTGCATAATTGGTATTTTTTGGGTTATGCAACTCTTCTTCCATGTTTTTTAGGTATTGCTCATAATTTATTCCTTTTTCAAAAAATAGCTCATAATCATGCTTTGTAAGCAGCGCTGTTGGTGCCAGTTCCATATTTTTAATAATAGTTTTGTGGTAAATGACCCATACTTTTCAAATTACTTTAAAAAGTATAGGCCGTTTTTAACTGTTAGGCTGTTGCACTAGATAAACTAGCTGCCAAAGGAAAATCAATAGGTACTCCCGTTAAGTTGTGTAAGTAATTCATCACTACTTTATCGGCTATAGCCAATATTACATCAACAATACTTGCTTTGGTATAACCCGCAGCTAAAAAAGCATCAACACTGCTTTCAGATGCTTTACCTTTGTTGTTAGCCACTTCTTTGGTAAATTTAACCAAGGCGTCAAGCTTTGCATCAAAAGGTGCTTTGCCAGACCTTAATTCCAGTATTTGTTCGTCTGTAAAGCCATTCATTTTACCAATTACGGTATGGGCTGATAAACAATAGTTGCAACTGTTAATTTCGCTCACTACTAAGTTTACTACCTCTTTTTCTTTCTTGCTCAATGATGTTTTGGCATTTTGAAAGTGAAGGTAATTTTCTAAACCTGTATCCGAATAAGCAATAGCAGCATACAAGTTAGGTACAAATCCCAATGCATTTTTTAAGTTATCAAAAATGGCTTGGTTGTTTTCAGATACTTCTCCTCTGGCAGGAACTGTGAATTTTGACATCATTTTATTTTTTAAGTGTTTTGTTTCATTTGAACGGTACAAAGATGTGCTCTCCACTATATTGGATAGATGGACGAATTACGCAAAGGCATGGACAATTTTCCCTAGCCAAAAAACCACTACAATTTTAGTTAAGGTAACTTAGGTCAACTCCATTTAAATGATAAAAACCATTTAGGAGATGTATTTTATACTGTAACGCTATATTGCCCGCTTAAAACCATTATTATACATGAAAGACATACTGTTAAAACAAATAGACTTTGAGCATTGGGCTAATACGAGCTTACTAAATGCCATGCAAAAGGCCAATCCGCTTGATGAAAGAGCTTTGTTGCTATTTTCGCATATATTATCGGCCAGCAATATGTGGTTGAGTAGGGTGCATACGCTACCACTAACTTCTACCTTGTTCCAAGAAAGAACGCTGGTTGAATGTGAGGTATTATTGCATGAAAATACCCGTAATTGGATTGCTTACATTGAAAAGGCAAATCAGGAAGAGTTGGAGAGAATTGTCGATTTTATTTTCCCCATTGATGGTACCAAAAAGCGCATCAGTGTGCAAGATGCTATTTTGCATATAGTACATCACTCATCATACCACCGTGGGCAAATAGTAGCAAAACTAAAAGGCTTTGTGGAACCTCTTCCGCTGGTTACGTATATAGTGTATGCCAGTGAAAGTGTGAATGAAGGATAGAAATAGCAGATTCAATCATATACTTTTCAATACCATGTCGTTCTTAGAAGAAATATTGGTCGGTTTGCTCCAAGAATCAATTTTTCCAATAATAAAAGCAATGGGTGCATCCATTAGGTGGCTATTTTATTTAGGAAAACAACCCATCAATAAAATACTTAAACAAGAGTGGAATACCCGTATTGGTTTAGCGGTTGTATTATTAATGGTGGTGGTTATTTATAAGTTGTTATCGTAATTTAAATTTTATTTCCTGCCAACATTGTACTAATTTGCAGCCCAATTATGCAAGAGCAAAAACCTTATTTAGTTGGTATTACAGGCGGTAGCGCAATGGGAAAAACCTATTTCCTAAAATCGCTTAAAAAACTATTTCCCGCCAATGAGGTTTGCGTGGTAAGTCAGGATAATTATTACAAACTAGTTTACGAACATCCAAAAGATGAGCAAGGGGAAACCAATTACGACTTGCCTGACTGTATTGATTTGGATGACTTTGCCAGCGATTTGAATAAGCTGCATAACAATGAAACCATCTACCGACACGAGTATTTGTTTCAACACGAAAACCAGAAAGGCCCATTGCTTGAGTTTAAACCAGCACCCATTATAGTTTGCGAGGGTTTATTTATTTTCTATGCAGAAAGCATCAGCAAGCAGTTTGATTTGAAAATATACATACAAGCGGAGGAAGAGGTGGCTTTAAAGCGCAGACTGAAACGCGATATTGCAGAAAGAAATATACCAGAAGATTTTGTGCTTTACCAATGGAAAAACCATGTAATGCCGGCCTATCAAAAGTATTTATTGCCTTTTATGTCCAATGCAGATATTATTATCAATAACAATACGCATTTCGAAAACAGCTTAACCATGCTGGCCAACCATTTTAGGCAAATTATTTTAGCTAGTCAACAAAGGGCATAAATACCCTATTTATCTCCTACTTGCGTAGCCATTACCACCCTTACTTTTAGGCGAGTACCAATGGAAAGAATATCAACCAAATCTTGAATATTTAGTTTGGCATCCATGCGTAAAACCAATGTCGGGTCTTCTATACCTGTGGTTTTTTCTTTAATTACTTGCTCTAAACTGGCGGGGTCTATTTGTTCATGGTCAAAATAATATTACCC
>JANMIV010000236.1:0-2001 GCA_031375995.1 Bacteroidota bacterium | reverse complement strand
AGCGTTATTTAATTGCCATTGGCAGCTAGCATTACCATTTTCGTCTATCAACTTAACTATAATATTAGCTGTTGTTATAGTACCCGTGTTCATTTGATTTATCCATTCAGAAAAATCAGAGTTATTGGGAAACATGCCCCTTTTCATAATTACATGACCAAACTTTGCTGAACCAGGCATTTTTAAAATAGGGCTATCTCCATTTCTAATTTCAATCACTTGCGTATCCGTTTCCAATCCAGAAACCTCTTGAAAAGAAATATTAGTACGCTCCGCTCCAAAATCTACTGTAAAATGGAATTTAGGCAAAGGCCAAGTTGTATTTTCTGTTTCTGCTCCCATTTATTGAATGGCTAAAATATATTTTCCATTTCAAATAAAGTCATTTTTTAAGACTTTTACATCTATTACTGTAAATTAATCACTACAAAACAACGAATATACCTATTCTGTGTTTAAGCCTCTTAATAAATTGGATGCATAGATTCAATAAATATAAGTGATAGGAATAAATTTTCATGTTGTTTTTCTGTAAAAGACAAATGTATTGATGCCTACCTGTATTTTACCATATGTTGTATATGATTACAAAATATTTTCAAGCCTTAAACAGATTCAGAAATTTTTCAACAAAAAAGCCCAACTGAAATTCAATTGGGCTTTTTTGTAAATATCAAGACGTTGCGTGCAACGTCTCTACAGTCTGGTTGTCTATAAACTGACAACCGTCAACCAACAACTATTACGCTTCTTTCATAAATTCATATTCGTATCTTTCTGGCGATACAAATGTTTCTTTAATAGTACGCTGACTAACCCAACGCATCAAATTAATCATAGCACCTGCTTTATCGTTGGTTCCGCTTGCACGTGCACCGCCAAATGGCTGCTGACCAACTACAGCTCCTGTTGGTTTGTCGTTAATATAAAAATTACCTGCTGAATTACGTAATTTCCAAGTAGCCAAATCAATGGCATATCTATCCTGAGACAAAATAGCACCAGTTAAAGCATACTCGCTAGTTGAATCAACTAATTCTAAAGTCTCTTCAAATTTATCAGCATCATATACATAAATAGTTAATACTGGGCCAAACAACTCTTCGCACATGGTAGTATATTTTGGATTGCTAGTAACTATAACAGTTGGGTCAATAAACCAACCTTTGCTTTTGTTGTAAGTTCCTCCTGCTACAATTTCGCAACTTGCATCGTTTTTAGCTTCATCAATGTACTTGGCTAATTTATCAAACGATTTTTCATCAATAACTGCGTTTACAAAGTTTCTAAAATCTTCAACCGGACCTACGTTAAAGCTGGCAATGTCTTTTACCATTTTTGCTTTTACCTCAGCCCACATATTACTTGGAATATAAGCTCGGCTGGCTGCTGAACATTTTTGACCTTGGTATTCAAAAGCACCACGAACCAAAGCAGTAACTACAGCATCTACATTGGCCGATTTATGCGCAACTATATAATCTTTACCGCCAGTTTCGCCTACTATTCTTGGGTAAGTTTTGTATTTATGAATATTGTTTCCAATGGTTTTCCAAATATCTTGAAACACTCCAGTACTACCAGTAAAATGAATACCAGCAAAATCAGGATGATTGAATACAACTTCTGCAGCAACAGGACCGCTTGGGTAAATTAAATTTATTACGCCATCAGGCACACCAGCTAGTTTAAATACTTCCATTAACACATTAGCCGAATAAACTTGCGTATTACTTGGTTTCCAAACAATTACATTACCCATCATAGCTGCGCTAGTTGGTAAATTACCAGCTATGGCTGTAAAGTTAAATGGCGTTAAAGCATAAATAAAACCTTCCAATGGTCTATACTCTATTCTATTCCACATACCCTTACCAGAAACAGGTTGTTCGCTGTAAATTTGGCTCATAAAGTTTACGTTAAAACGCAAAAAATCAATGAATTCGCAAGCTGAATCAATTTCGGCTTGGTATGCATTTTTACTTTGGCCTAACATGGTAG
>JANMIV010000227.1:0-2239 GCA_031375995.1 Bacteroidota bacterium | reverse complement strand
CACTTAACAATGAATTATAAAATTCCACCTCTCCTTTCTTATCCTCTCCTAAACTATTAATAACATTATGAGCAATTTCGCTATCTTCTTGTTTAATAATGGCATGTCTATGGCTAAATGTACCACGTTCGCAGTCTTGGCCTGTCATTCTAACATTGTGCCCTTCGTTACTTAAAGTGGCGTAAGCCATTAACTCGCCCATTGCCCAGTCATAATTGTCATTTTTGATCATATTTTTTCTGTCCAAAAATAATTTTTCAATTTTACTGAAAGCTTTAAAATCTGCTGGAATAGATGTTATTTTTTCAGCTAGTTTTAAAAATAAATCGGGTTGAACGGCAGTTTTTGCAACAATATCGAAATCTTCTTTTTTGGCAGATCGAAATCCTTGCCATCTATCTGCTAAAAAGTTTTTAGCACGAGAAGGATCACTTGTCTTAGCACTCTCTAATTTTGCTTGTAGTTCTTTCCTAAAACTACTATCCATTTCTTTAGCTAAATCAGCCTCTACACTTCCAGCAGTCAATAACTTTTGGTTATATATCTCTCTTGGATTTTGATGTGCAGCAATAGCCTTATACAACAGTGGCTGAGTAAATCTAGGTTCATCGCCTTCATTATGGCCATATTTTCTATACCCAAGTAAATCTATAAATACATCACTCTTGAATTCTTGCCTGTATTCCATGGCTAATTTAATAGTAAAAACAACAGCCTCTACATCATCTGCATTTACATGGAATACCGGACATAGAGTAGTTTTTGCTACATCAGTGCAATACGTAGAGGTTCTTGCATCAATATAATTGGTGGTAAACCCTATTTGATTATTAGTTACAATATGAATGCAACCGCCAACAGAATAGGCTTTCAACCCAGCCATTTGTAATACCTCATATACAACTCCTTGTCCCGCAACTGAAGCATCTCCATGAATTAGAATGGAAGCTACTTTTTCAATATTTCCATTGTGTTTTTTATCTAGTTTAGCTCTAGTTAATCCTTTTACTACCGGATTTACCGTTTCCAAATGAGATGGATTTGGCGATAGGCTTAAACGTACTTTTTTATTTGTTTTTGTTATTAAGTCAGATGAAAAACCAAGGTGGTATTTAACATCACCTTCAAATATACCTTCATCTTCTGTACCTTTTCCTTCAAATTCCTTGAAAATATCCTCATACGATTTACCCAAAATATTAGCCAATACATTTAATCTTCCCCTATGAGCCATTCCGAGTACAAATTCTTCAACTCCTAATTCAGCGCCATATTGTATTACTTCGTCAAGAGCAGGAATAAGCGTTTCCAATCCTTCAAGAGAAAATCTTTTTTGTCCAACAAATTTTGTGTGAATAAAATTTTCGAAAACAGAAGCTTGATTTAGTTTCGACAGGATATGCCTTTTTTCTTCCAAATTGAGTTGAGGAGTATTTTTACTCCCTTCCATTTTATGCTGAAGCCAAGTTAGTTTTTCTGGATCTCTTATATATGCATATTCTGCCCCAATACTTTGGCAATAAGTTTGCTCCAAATGAGCAATAATATCTTTTAGTTTAGCTACTCCAATGCCAATTTCAATGCCGGCATTAAAAGATTTGTTTAAATCAGATTCATTCAGTCCAAATGTTTCAATATTTAAATTTGGAGAATACTTTCTTCTTTCTCTTACTGGATTGGTTTTAGTAAATAAATGTCCCCTAGTTCTATAGCCCTTAATCAAATTAAGTACATTTATCTCTTTGATAATATCCTCTGATACCTCAGCTACATTATTATTAGAAGAACTTTTGCCATTAAATTTTTGTTGGCCCATCTCAAATCCTTCAAAGAATTTTTGCCATCCAAAATCTACCGAATCAACGTCATTCAAATATTGTTTATACAAGTTATCAATCGCTACCACATCCGCGTTACTTACATAAGAGAATTTATCCATAAATTAGTATCTAATAATTACCAATGCAAATATAATGGAATAAGTGTTTGCCCATATTAGTTCCATAGAATTTTAAATAATAATATTTATCACTATCCAAGTTTATACAAAAACATAACCTAAGTTATCATGTGCACTTTAAAAAATAGACGTTTACCAGTATAATAAAACACATTCAATTTACTCCTCAACTGCGACAATTGCAGTCTATAAAAAAATAAAGGCATTGATATTCAAGGAAGATAAGGGGAGGGGAATAAAATGTATTAGGAATAGTGTTAGGAGTTATTACATTTGCAG
>JANMIV010000207.1:0-3821 GCA_031375995.1 Bacteroidota bacterium | reverse complement strand
AATAGTTTTAAGCATTACCTGAAAACTTTGGTACCAGATTTATTGCATAATGCAAATGCTAAGTGGAACAATAGTCTTTTGTATATTCAATTATTGATGTGCTTTAAAATAGCCATCTATGGACTGGGCATTTTGTTTAGTTTTTCAGCAAGTAATAGCAATGCACAAAAGTTTAGTGTTTGGTTGATTATTTCATTGTTGGTTAGCGGGTATGGTAATACTTTTAGTTTGCTGTTATTACTTATTCCCATGTTTCATTTTGGCAGCAAATGGGCGTTTAAAGATTACCGATTTATTCTTGTTTTGGGTTTAATATTGGTAATTGCTAATTTGCCAATTGGTGTCTTAAATGACTTGCCTGTTTTTTTGAAATTTTTTCGTTTTTGGGTATTGTTAGTTTTGTTTTTATTTATTTGTTACAATAGTAAGGTAAAAGTAAACCCTTATTATTTAATACTATTGGTAGTACCATTTGTTTTTATAAGGAGTGTTGCTTATAGTGCCCAAAATTATTTGTTCCGTAAAGAAGAAGCCTTTTTAATATATAATTTTGAATTAAAACCCAAAGCTATTCAAATTAGCTATTTCGATATAACCGGACCCTCAATTAAAATGATTCCCTCCCATTTTGTAAGGAATAAACTCCAATATTTTTATACCCATTCAAATCAAGATAAATATGCTAGTTATTGTAAACTAAATGATAGTTTGTTGATATATTTATCCGATGAAAATAGAGGCGTAGGTTTTAATACTTTGCGCATTAGCAAAATCAAAAATGAATAAATGGAGAACCATATTTACCGTCCATACCGATATTATTGACAGAAATGTTGGTCTTGATATTGTGCGCGGTATAGGGCTATTGATGGTGTTTTTTGGGCATAGCATACCTGTTTTTGGTTCCTATTTCCCTTTTATAAATGTGTTTTCTCATTTGTTCAGAAATGGTATAGAGTTGTTTTTTGCTTTGAGTGGGTTTTTAATTGGAAATATTTTAATTAAACAGTTTGTAAGCAGTTCCGATTATTCATTACAAAACTTGTTCTTTTTTTATAAACGCAGGTGGTTTAGGACCTTGCCCTTGTATTATTTAGGGATATTGATAAACTTATTTGATGGCTTTTTCATTACTCAAAATTACCACGACTTTAATTGGAAATTTTTGATTTTTCTTCAAAATTTTACCCAATCTTCTTTTTATTTTTACCCTGTTTCCTATTCCTTATGTATTGAAGAATGGTTTTATTTGTTTTTCCCTTTTCTATTTCTAATAGGCATTAGCGTTTTTAGAAATAAGCCTTTTCAGGTGATGATTGCAGTGTGTTTTATCTTTATTATTGTATCTACTTTCATAAGGAACAATATTTATAATAATCAGCAATTTCATTGGGATACACACATGCGTAAATCAATTCTTACGCGTTTGGATTGCAGTGTTTATGGCATTTTATTGGCATTGTTTTTTTACCAATTTCAGCACCTATTCAAAAAGTGGAAAAATGCATTGTTGTTAATAGGCCTTTTGCTCAATGCGTTGGGCATGTGGTTCTATTTATACCACTATGAGTCTATTTGGAACAATGTTTTCTATTTTAACATTATACCAGTTTCATTTGTATTGTTTATTCCATGGTTTTATTACTTCAAGTTTAATTCGTCTGCACTGAACAGGTTGTTCACTCGTTTAAGCTTAATTGCTTTTGCATTTTACATCATTCATTTAAGTCCACTTATGGAAGTTTTAAATATGTTTATTAAAGGACAAAATATGATGGTAGTATCAATCAGTTTTGTGGTATATACTATTGTTACTTTTGCATGTGCAACACTATTATATTTGTATTTTGAGTCTCCACTGACCAAATTAAGAGAAAAGTATTAAGGAAATCAGGAATGAAAGTAGTTTTAGGCATATCGGCATTTTACCACGATTCTGCAGCAGCTATTGTTGTTGATGGTAAAGTAATTGCTGCTGCGCAAGAAGAACGATTCACCAGGATAAAACATACGGCTGATTTTCCAGTTAATGCGATAAAGTATTGTTTACAAGAATCTGGCTATGCGTTAAGTGAAATAGATGCTATTGTTTTTTATGACAAGCCCTTCCTAAAATTTGAAAGGCTTTTGGAAACCTATTATGCATTTGCGCCTAAAGGAATAATTAATTTTATCAAAGCAATGCCTGTGTGGCTGAATGAGAAATTGTTTCTTAAAAAGCGGATTTATGATGAACTAAAAAAAATAGCGGATTACGATAAAGGAAAGACAAAGCTGCTGTTTTCTGAACATCATTTGTCTCATGCTGCAAGTGCATTTTATCCCTCTCCTTATAGTAAAGCAGCAATATTAACTATTGATGGGGTTGGTGAATGGTGCACAGCATCCATAGGCGTTGGCGAAAATGGACAAATACAATTGCTTAAGGAAATGATGTTTCCCCATTCCGTTGGTCTGTTGTATAGTGCGTTTACCTATTATTTGGGCTTTACAGTGAACTCAGGTGAGTATAAGTTAATGGGTTTGGCTCCTTATGGCGATCCTGATGCATTGGAAACAATTAGATTTGTTCAGTTGATAAGAGAACAGCTAGTATCTATAAAAGAGGATGGGTCTATTTGGCTAAACCAAGCTTATTTTAATTACGCAACAGAACTAAAAATGGTGAACGGGAAAAAGTGGAAAGCATTATTTGGTTTTGATAGGAGAGAAGAAAAAAATGAGTTAGAACAAAAGCATTGCAATTTGGCATTGGCCATACAAATAGTAACCGAAGAAATAGTAATTAAAATGGCTAAAGAAGCCAAACGCCTCACAGGTGCTGATTACTTATGTATGGCAGGAGGTGTAGCTTTAAATTGTGTGGCCAATGGAAAACTGTTAAAAGAAAATATTTTTAAAGCCATTTATGGTCAACCTGCAGCAGGAGATGCTGGCGGAGCATTGGGTGCTGCATTGGCTATTAATTATATGTATTATTCAGAACCCAGAGTTTTGTCTGAGGGCATGGATGCAATGGCTGGTTCTTACCTAGGGCCAGCGTTTTCAGAAATGGAAATTCAACAGATGAATAGAAAAGTGCATGCAGTTGTTAACCATTATCAAAACTTTGCTGAGCTTACCCAATTTGTTGCAACTAAAATTGCAGACAAAAATATAGTGGGCTGGTTTCAGGGGCACATGGAATTTGGTCCAAGAGCATTAGGCAATAGAAGCATTTTAGCAGATGTAAGGGATGAGGGAATGCAAAAAAAACTAAACTTAAATATTAAGTACAGAGAAGGATTTAGACCATTTGCTCCATCTATTTTGGCTGAATATGCTACCACTTATTTTGAGATTGATAAGCCTTCACCTTATATGCTTTTTGTAGCGCCAATAAAAAAAGAATTGCAAAAACAATTACCAGCGCATTATAATCAATTGTCAATTTTAGAAAAACTATACACCACCCGAAGTGAGTTACAACCAATTACCCATGTTGATTTTTCGGCAAGGATACAGACCGTTCATAAAGAAACCAATTGGCGGTATTGGGAACTTATAAATGAATACTACAAGCAAACAGGTTATCCGTTATTGGTAAATACAAGCTTTAATGTTCGTGGTGAGCCTATTGTTTGTAGCCCAATAGATGCCTACCAATGTTTTATGGCTACCGAAATGGATTACTTGGTAATCGGTAATTTTGTGTATTGTAAAACAGCACAAATGGATTATGAAAATAAGCACAAATGGAAAAAAGTGTTTAAAGCAGATTGATGGAAAAGCGCACTAGGTATTTCTATATATTATTTTGCGGTATTTCATTGTTATTTTGG
>JANMIV010000179.1:0-5317 GCA_031375995.1 Bacteroidota bacterium | reverse complement strand
GGGTAATTTATTAAGTAATGAACCAGCCGTTATTACCACCTCGTTTTATACACAAGAGTGGTAATAACGGCTGGTTCATTACTTAATAAATTACCCAAAATAGCGCAAGTAAGATAATTGAATATGATTCCCTGCAAAGTATTAACGCCAACACGTTCAAAAATTTTAAAAAAACTAACTGTTATGGTAGATGTGAGAATGCTTAAAAGTAAAAAAATCATGGATGAATAACAGCTAATTTTAGTGTGTAGTATTGTTAAGGGTTGGCAATATCCAATTTCCTGTCATATTATCAATGGTTTCTTCGTGGTATTTATACCCATTTATAAAAGGAGCTTTTACACCATTGTTAATGGTTTTGGGGGAGGTAAATACAATGGCTTCATTCCAATTGTTTGATTGAATAATGGTATTCAATAGTTGAGAACCTCCCTCCACAATTAAACTTTGTATTTGATTTTGATAGAGGTGTTTCAGTACCAGTTCAAACCAATTTCCCGCAAAATTAATCGGAATAAATTGTGAGTTTTCCGATGATTCTTTTGGCTTTTCCGTAAAAACAAATGTGTTTATGCTTCGGTTGAATAATTTCAAACTTTCTGGCAATCGTAAGTTCCTATCTATTACAACTCTTATTGGGTTTTTGCCTTGCCAAGCACGGGCGTCTAATGCAGGATTGTCTAGCAGTGCCGTATTGGTGCCAACCATAATGGCATCTTCTTCGGTTCTCCATTTATGCACCAATTTTTGAATGGTAAATCCAGTAATATGCCTTTGCTGTTCAAATTCAGCAGGACTCAAAATACTTGCATCGGGTGCTATATAGCCATTATGGGTTTGCGCCCATTTAAGTATTACATAAGGTTTGTGTTGTATAATATAATGAAAGAAACGCCTATTCAAAAAGCGGCACTCTTTTTCCAAAATGCCCGAGAGGGTTTTAATACCTGCATTTTCAAGTTTTTGTTTTCCAGCACCAGCCACTTTTTCAAAAGGGTCAAGAGTGCCAATTACTACTTGTTTTAATTGGTGTTGTACAATTAAATCTGCACAAGGGGGTGTTTTTCCAAAGTGGTTACAGGGCTCCAGGTTTACGTAAAGTGTTGATTCTTTAAGCAGGGCTTTGTTTTGCACCGATGCTATTGCATTTACTTCCGCGTGGGATTTTCCATATTGCTGATGCCAGCCTTCACCAATAATTAAATTATTATGCACTATTACGCAGCCAACCAAAGGGTTTGGCGATACAGAACCAGCACCATTTAGTGCGAGTTCAATGCAACGTTGCATGTATAATTCATGTTTCATAGGGTGCGCAAATTAAAGAAATGTAATTAATGTTTTGGTTAATGTGTTTTTTAAAATTTATTTAAGTATTTAAGCAGCTTTATTGTTCTTTGATGGATCTAAAAAAATATATTTGCGTCTAAATTAGTTTATTATGAAATCAATCATCGTTTTAGTTCTAATCGTTTTCTGTTATTCGACAAGTACTTTTGCCCAAAAAGGAAAAAGTGAATTTGCTCTTTTGTTATACAATAATGAAATATCAATAGATAATACACCCATTCATGTAGCTAATAATTTTTTGAATGGGTTTCAGTTTAAGTATAGTTTAAATAACAACTATTTGATTCGGCTAACTGCAAAATTTTCTGATAAAATAGAGGAGGCTAATTATTTTATAAACAGGAATAAGCAATTTGATAAGAGTATTGGGATTGAAAGAGTTTTTTCACAAGGAAAAATAAGACCATTTGCATTTGCCGATATGTTTTACCGATACTCAAACAATGAGGTACAATATTCGGGTTATGGAATTAGAGAACCATCTTTTTATTCGGGAAAGAGTGAATACAATGAACATTTTGTAGGTACTTCATTTGGATTAGGTCTTAAATACTTTCCTGTCAAACAGGTTTTTATCAGTTTAGAGGCAGCATTTACGTTAAGTAGAAATATTTTTGATGGCAGTTTAACTCCTCAGTATCAAATTAACCTAAATCCAGTCAGAGTATTAACTTTGGGTGTAAATTTTTAAAACTACAGCTCAATTCCCTAAATACAGGTAGATTTGACCTTGATGAATGTAGCCGACTATTACGAACAATATATACAAAAACTACAGCAATTGTATGAGCTAGGTGAAGCGCAAAGCATTGCCAATTGGGTGTTTCAAGATGTTTTACTAATAAAAGCCCACCATATTAAATTACTGAATAAAGATATTTATGGAGCAGAAGAGCAGATACTGGAATCTATTTTACAACGATTGTTATTAGCGGAACCACTTCAGTATATTTTGGGTTATACTTGGTTTTATGGTCAGAAGTTTGCCGTTTCCCCTGGTGTTTTAATACCGCGCAATGAAACGGAGGAATTGATTGATTTGATTGTGGAAACATTGAAAAAGGAGCATCCGAATGAGCCACTAAAGGTACTTGATATTGGCACGGGTAGTGCCTGTATAGCTATTAGTTTGCAAATGACTTTACCTGCAATACATACCAGTGCGGTAGATTTTAGCGAAGAAGCTTTGGCAATTGCTCAAAAAAACGCCCATGATTTGAATGTGTCAATTGATTTTAGTTTGGAGGATATTTTAAACATATCAAGCACTTTACAATCGAAACATTTTGATGTAATAGTAAGCAATCCGCCTTATATACTGCCCGCAGAAAGGGAGGGCATGGATGCCAATGTAAAGGTTTATGAACCAGCCAATGCTTTGTTTGTTACCAATAATGACCCATTGCAGTTTTACAAAGCCATTGCCGATTATGCTGCCACCAATTTGTTGCCTAGGGGTTTTTTGTTTTTTGAAATCCACCAAGATTATGGACAAATAACTACGGAAATGCTTGAAAGCACGGGTTTTTTGTCTGTGCAATGCATCAAAGACATCAATGCAAACAATCGAATTGTTTCTGCTCGTAAAGCGTAAATTCCTTTTATCAATTTTTTTAAGGCTTTTAAATAGTTTAGCTCTATAATTGCCATTCTTAAAACAATAAAAAATGGTAAAAAAGATAGTATTTGCATTTTCGGTATTGGTAAGTTTAAACCTGTATGCCCAACTTGAAAAAATAACAAGTAATGCTAAACCCGTTCAAAGTAAGGTTAGTGAAACCTTACTAAGGTACTCAGCAGATGGTAAATATGCATATACCACGGTTAGTAACGACCCATTAGGAGTGCGCACTTATAAACTAAGCAATGGGCTTACTGTAATGATTAGCGTAAATAAAAAAGAGCCTAGAATTCAAACATTTATAGCAACAAGAGCTGGCAGTAAAAATGATCCTGCTGATAATACTGGTTTAGCGCATTATTTGGAGCATATGTTGTTTAAAGGAACTACAAAGTATGGTACCAAAAACTGGGCAGAGGAAAAAATTCAGTTAGATAAAATTGACGCTTTGTATGAATTGTATAACAAAACGGTAGATGAAAATAAGAGAAAAGCAATTTACCGTCAAATAGATTCGGTAAGTGGTGTAGCGAGCAAATTTGCCATTGCAAACGAATATGATAAGTTAATGACTACCATTGGTGCGCAAGGAACCAATGCATTTACCAGCTTAGAGCAAACGGTTTATGTAAACGATATTCCTCAAAACCAATTGAGCAAATGGCTTACTATAGAAGCAGAGCGTTTCCGTGAACCAGTATTGCGTTTGTTTCACACAGAATTGGAAGCCGTTTATGAAGAAAAAAATATTAGTTTGGATAATGATGGTCGAAAAGTAAACGAGGCAATATTGAGTAATTTGTTTAGAAATCACCCTTATGGAACCCAAACAACAATTGGTACAGTAGAGCATTTAAAAAATCCTTCATTGGTTAAGATTAGAAATTTTTACAATAACTACTACGTTCCCAACAATATGGCTATTATTTTGAGTGGTGATGTAGATCCAGATAAAGTGGTGGCAATGATTGATGAAAAGTTTGCCTACATGCAAACAAAGCCAGTTCCTCCTTTTTACAATGCCCAAGAGGATAGCCGCAATGAACCAACAGTAGTAAATATATATGGACCAGATGCAGAAAACCTAATGATAGGATATAGACTACCAGGGTCTGGCACCAAAGAAGAAATGCTTTTGACCATGTGCGATATGATTTTGGCCAATTCAAAAGCCGGATTAATAGATTTGAATTTAATAAAACAGCAAAAAGTACTTTCTGCATCTTCTAATCCTTGGATTAACCATGATTACAGTATTTTATTCTTAAGTGGCAAGCCAAAACAAGGTCAGTCGTTGGATGAAGTGCGCAAACTATTACTTGAGCAGATTGATATTATAAAGAGAGGTGATTTTGACGAGAGCATTTTAAAAGCCATTATTTCCAATTTGAAAATAGCAAAAATAGAGGAGCAAAAAAGCAATCAAGGTAGAGCTTACGCCATGCTTGACGCCTTTACTTTAGACCGTAAATGGGTAGATGCCGTTACCATGATTGAAAATTTAAATAAAGTAAATAAAGCAGAGTTGGTTGCATTTGCCAATAAATACTTTACCAACGATTATGTAGTAGTGAACAAGAATAAGGGGGAGGATAAATCAATTGTAAAAGTGCCGAAACCAACTATTACTCCTGTTGATTTAAATAGAGACGATGCTTCTCCTTTTGTTACCACTATTATCAACACCCCTAACGATGATATTAAACCCCGTTTTATTGATTTTGCTAAAGATTTAACCATTACTACATCAAAAGAAAAAACACCTATTTATTATGTGCAAAATAAAGACAATGAATTATTTCAATTGTATTATGTACTTGATATGGGCAGGTTGAATGATTTGAAATTGCCTATCGCCTTTAACTTGTTACAGTTTTTGGGTACTGATAAAATGAGTAGTGAGGAAATAAGTAAGGAGTTTTTTAAGTTGGCTTGCGATTTTAACGTGTCGGCTAACGATGAACAGGTATATGTAACTTTAAGTGGATTGAATGAAAATTTTAATGCGGCAGTTAAATTGTTTGAGAATTTATTGGCCAATGCCAAACCCGACAACAAAGCATTAAGCGATTATGTAGAGCGATTATTGAAAGGGCGTGCAGATGCTAAATTAAATAAAAATGCCATTCGCAGAGCTTTGACAACGTATGCTATGTATGGTTCTAAAAATCCAATTACCTATACTTTGACAGAAGCACAATTACGTGCTTTAAATGCCGCTGATTTGGTACAAAACTATATTAAAAAAATAAATCAATACAAGCATACAATTTACTACTTTGGTCCATTGCCAGTGGAAAGCTTCAAACAGGCATTGACAAATTTTCATAAAGTGCCTTCAAAACC
>JANMIV010000115.1:0-18864 GCA_031375995.1 Bacteroidota bacterium | reverse complement strand
CCTTGGGCAGCAATTTTCTACGGCAGAAGACCCTTGGAGTCAAATCATAAAACTATTGCAAATTGAATGTAAGAGAGATACTTTTTTATCAGCACTTAACTCAAAAGCAGAATCAACTGGAGCAAGAGTTTTAATTTTTATTGACGCAATTAATGAAGGACAAGGAAAAGCAATTTGGATGAACCATATGGCAAGTTTTATTTCCGTGATTAAACGATTCCCAAACTTAGGTATAGTTTTTAGTTTGCGAACTTCATATGAGAAACTTTTAATTCCTGATTTAGTCAAGGAAAAGAATCAAGCAACAAGAATTACTCATTATGGGTTTGCAAACCACGAATATGAAGCATCAAAATTGTTTTTTGAAAACTACAATATTAAACAGCCAAGCATTCCTTTACTCCACCCTGAATTTTCAAATCCATTATTCTTAAAATTATTTTGTGTGGGGCTTCATGAAAAAGGACTTCATGAAATACCTGATGGTTACGAAGGAATTTCAACAATCATAAATTTTTTCTTAGAGACAATTAATGACAAGATTTCGGATAAGCATAATCAGCCAAGAAAACTTCGAATCGTTCAGAAAGTTGTAAGACAAATTGCAGAACGAGTTGTTGATACAAATAATTCATACATAAAATATGGTGATGCCTTTTCTTTTGTTGTTGACATGAAGGAAATGAAAGCCGTTACTGACAAATCACAATTCTTTCAGGACTTGATTTCGGAAGGACTTCTAACACAAAATGTTTATTGGGACAAAGAAAGAAATCATTTTGAGGGTATTTATATTTCTTATGAAAGATTTAGTGACCACTTAATTGCTTCGCATCTTTTAGCGAAATACTTGAACAAAAAGAATCCTAAAAAATCCTTTTCTAAAGACATTAAGTTTGTTAAATTCATTAAATATATCGCAACTAAAATTGGAATTAGCGTTGAACCTAAAAAACTCTTTGAAATACTAAAAACAGAAAACACAGCAAATTATAACCGAGGGATTATTGAAGCTTTATCAATTCAATTACCCGAACAAATAAACTTAGAGCTATATGAAGTAGCTCCAAATGCCAGAGAGTTTGAGCCAGTCGTTTCTGCATTTATCGAAAGTATAATTTGGAGAAAGAAAGAAACATTAAGTGATAAACATTTAGATTACATAAACCAAGTTGTAATTGCTAAGTATAACTATCATTTTATAAACACGATCCTTTTAGTAACTTCTCAACCACAAAATTATTTTAATAGTGATTTTTTTCATGATCATCTTTGGACGTTTAGCATGGCAGAACGTGACTCTTGGTGGACTCAATTTATACATAGTGAATATTCTGAGGCGGCTTCTCCAATTAAAAGGATGATTGATTGGGGTTGGACTAATTATAATCGGGAAACTTATTCTGCTGAATCAATTCGTTTATTGTGTCAGACAATGATTTGGTTATTCACAAGTTGTAATAGAACATTAAGAGATTCAGCAACAAAGGCAATAATTTGTTTGCTTCAAGAAAGAATTGATGTTTTGATACAACTTATTAAGACCTTTAAAAAAGTTAATGACCCATACGTTTTACAACGAGTTTATGCGGTTGCATTTGGTTGCGCTGTAAGGACAAATAAAATTGAATCTTTAAAAGAATTAGGAATTTATATTTATGAATCTGTTTTCAATACTGAAAATGTAATTCCTGACATTTTATTGAGAGATTATGCTAGAGGAATTATTGATTATGCAGTTTTCAAAGGTCATAAATTTGATTTTGATTTATCCAAAATTGAACCTCCTTTCAAAAGTGAATTTCCGGAAACATTTCCAACAAATGAGGAAACAGATAAATTCAAATTCAACTATGAGGATAAAGATTTTAAAAAGCATCAAGGGAGTCAAAATTCTATTTTGAGTTCAATGATAACTGAATATGGAAGAAAAGGTGGAATGTATGGTGATTTTGGAAGATATGTTTTTCAAAGCGGTTTATCTCGTTGGCGTGTAGATGTAAACGGATTAAGTAATCTTGCCATAAAATGGATAATAGAAAAGTATGGTTATGATATAGAAAAACATGGAGAATTTGATAGAAATATTGGATATAAGGGAAGACATAGCCACAAAGTTGAAAGAATAGGAAAAAAATATCAGTGGATTGCTTTTTATGAAATATTAGCAAGAGTTTCTGACAACTATCCTTTTTATGAAAATTCATACAGTAAAAATGCGAAACCAATAAAATATGAAGGACCTTGGGAACCTTATGTTAGGGATATTGACCCAACAATAACAATTAAAGGAAACTCTAAAAATCAATCAAAAACAAATTGGTGGAATCCATTTGAATACTCTTGTTGGGATATTCAAAACAAAGAGTGGATAATGAGAAAAGATGATTTACCAAATCCTCAAAGTTTAGTTTGTGTTAGTGACAAAGAAGGAATAGAATGGCTTGTTCTTGAAAGGTATTATGACTGGAAAGAACCAACTCGATTAGGTGAAGAAGACTATAAGAATCCATACAAAAGATTGTATTATAATTTAAGTACTTACGTTATACACAAAAAAGATTTGCAAAACATTATAGAATACTTGACAAATAAAAATGTAAGGAATTGTGGCTTATCTGAAATTAGGTATAGATATCAGATATTTAGTAGGGAATACTATTGGTCTACCGCAAGTAAAACTTTTAATAGTGAATATTATGGTGGCACTGAATGGAATGAATTGCATAACAGCCTTTCAGATGAATATGTTTGTGATACTGCGCCTACAGCAATAACACATTCGTGGGAAGAAGAATTTGATGCTTCAAAAGAAGAGACAATAAGTTTTTACAAACCTACTGAGTTACTTTTTAAATTATTGGGTTTAGAATATTCAAGAGAAGAAGGTCAATTTGTTGATAAAAAAGGTGAAATGATTTGTTTTGACCCTAGTGCGACTTATAATAGTCCTTCATGTTTATTAGTAAGAAAATTAGATTTATTAAAAGTATTAGCAGAAAATGATTTAGAAATAATATGGACATCAATGGGCGAAAAAACGGTGATTGGTGGAAACTTTCAAGGAAATGACTATGTAGGGCGCATGAATATTTCAGATGTCATTTATTTTGAATCGGAAACATTAAAACACGCTTCTCATTATGAAATGGAATAACTAGTCCCCCCAACTATCCGTAGAGTCAGCAAAGCGCTCTTCGGATTTAAAATAAATGTAGTGTCTCCGACACGGGCCAAAAAAGTAAAGTTATTTATTAAGCATTATTACTGCTTTTTCAAATGAACACTAACAAGAATATTAAATAAACCAAACTACCCATTTTATTTGCTTTGTTTTTTATACTTTTATCCGCATGTTTATACCCAGTTTGTGTCCGTTAGCTAACGGATTCACACTCTGCCATTAGCGGCAATTTAAACGAACATCCTTCAAAATGAAAAAGAAAGAGAAAATAAATGAGTATGACTTGTTGTTGCAAAAGTACATCGAGAACAAATCTTTCATAAAAATATTTCGAACTATTTGTAACAAAGAAGAAAATTTATCAGGTTTTATTTTGGCCATGTCGAAGGAATTTTTGCTTTTGCAACTTGATAATGATTTCATGCTTGACGGATATGCAATAATCAGAAAAGATGACTTTGATAGCATAAGGCATTCAAGCTATGAACGGACTCAACGAAAAATATTTAATGCAGAAGGAATTCTAGATAAATCATACGGCTTTGACAAACCATTACCATTAACAAGTTGGAAAGATATACTAAAAGCATTAAAAAGTTATGACTTTCACGTAATCATCGAAAACATTAACAAGGACTATCTTGACTTTTGGATTGGTGAAATAAAAAGTGTGACAGATAAAAGTGTGAGCATTTATAATTACAATCCAGACGGAAAACTTGACGACAAACCCCAAAGTATAAAGTTAGACTCGATAAGTATAATAAAATTTGGCGACAGATATTCAACTACATTCCGAAAATACTTAAAGAATTAAAAGTGGCAAATAAGAAAAAAGGCAATTTGACTGTAGTAGGAGAATGGGCAAAACATTTAAGAAAGTTTCTAAAAAGACAATTTTGGAAAGGTGAAAGAAAAGCAGGAAATAAATTAATTGAACAAGAAAAGAAGCAAATAAATTACCGCTAACACATGGCAAGCGCAAAAAGCACATTTAGGTTCGTATGAAATATTTTAAGTTGAATTGCTTTCTGCGTCTGCCATGGGAACATTAGCATTTACAACAGGATTGATTATAGAAAGGAAGCGTTACATATAGAATTTGACTTGCACAACGACAAATGGCAGGAATTGGGGAAACATATTCATTCGCGAATGAGAAAGAAACAAATTCATTAGAGGCTTTTTAAAGTAAATCCAAACCATCATTTTATGTACCACGCAGCTTCAATCGCTCCTAAATTGGGTGGTTTTTAATATATTTGAACTGCAAAACGTAGTTCTTATATGGTCTGCGGTTACAAGCAACCTTGGGACACCCAAACATGGACAAGACACTATCATATTTCGTTTATAGCCCACCAAAGTCAAATTCTCTCGGACATGGTGTGCGAGACAAAAACGTAAGACAGGCAACTCAAAAGCTAATTGACAGTTTTGTAAGTAATTTTAAAGCGACAACAGACAATAAACTTCAATTGACTTTACATTATGACAAGAATAATGAATTTCAAAAAGCCAATAAAACAATTGAAAAGTTAAACGAATTCTTAGGTTTGTCAATAAGAGAATGGGACAATGTAGGCTTTGAGAATATGGATAATACAATTACATGGGAAAATGAAAATACAAATATTCTTGACCTCTTAGATTATATTGACAAACTAAAAGACGAAAGTTATTTACCGTTATCTAAATACTGGATCTCTTGTTTTTATCATTATGGAAAAAGCCCAGAGCCAAATGGACAGATTATGTGTTCAATTGAATCAGGTAAACTCTTTGTTCGACTGCACTTAATTGTACCTTACCCAATCAATGATGAAAAATGCTACGAACTGATTTACAAATTTCAAAAAGCACTGCCTTTTAAATTAAATGGCAAACATTTTAGACGACTTGGACCGAGTAACAGAGGCTACAATCAATGGAAATTAGACGAAGAAACTCAAAACAGACTTGACGAATGTTTATTAAAATCGAAGATGAAATAAGGGCTGCTTACAGCAGCAGCAACTGTTGCACAACCTTCCCAAAAAAGCTAAAAGCAACAGTTTAGAAAAAGAAACGACTTCATTAGAGGCTTTTTAAAGCAAATCCAAACCATCATTTTATATATTAAATAGTTTAAACCGCTCCTAAATTGAGTGGTTTTTTCTATATTTGAGTTGTAAACGTAGTTCTTAAACGGACTGCGGTTGGTGGTAAAGCTTGTAGGCCGCAACCGAACATTAAAAATTATACCTTTGAAGAATGGAAGATAACACGGACTGGACACCTTCACCTGACGACAACAAGCTCGACCTGACTGATAAAAATCTCATCAACGAGCATGAAGCCAAAGGAATTGCAGCCTCTGAACTTTTTGTGTTTCAGTTGGACAGCGAAACAGAAATTTCAACTCAATTACTTTTAGAAATTCACAGTATCGCTTTTTCAGAACTTTATGATTGGGCGGGTTCTTGGCGGACAACAACCGTAACGGTGGGACAATTGACACCTCCAGAACCATCAAAAGTGTTGCAACTAATGTATCAATTCACTGACAATTTAAACTTCAAAATTCATAACGCTTTTACTCAAAAAGACCATATTGACTGCTTGACTTTTGCTCACTATGAGTTTATCCGCATACACCCTTTCAATAATGGTAACGGAAGAACAGGACGAATTTTGATGAACATAGTTGCTCTCAAATTTGGATACAAACCTCTTGAACTATATCACCGTGAAGGTGACAGCAGGAAAACTTACATTGATGCAATGAAATTGGCTGACAATGGAAACTTTGAGTCTTTAACGACCTTGATTAGAAAAGAATTGGCCGCCTTTTAACTCTTGCTCCTTTAGCAAGGACAAAACAATCTCTTCAACTTTCGACATTGACACTTGCTGGTTCTCCAACGACATCGTTGAAAACACAGTTTTGGTCAAGACTTGAGCCAAGAAACCTTTTTCTTTTAGTTGCGGATATTTATCGTAGAATTTCATTGTTGCCGACAAAGATACAAACTTATGTAACCATTGACAATAGACCGTTTAAAATTGATAAGAAAGCGTTGACTGGACAGGATAACACTACTGCTAACATATAAGGATTAAACGAAGTTTCAAAGGTTTAGGCAATAAAGTGGTTTCAAGTGGTTTTAAAGTTAAAGCCTTTGGTTTTGGCAAATCCGAACTATCATTTTATGCACCAAGCAGCTTAAACCGCTCCTAAATTGAGTGGTTTTTATATATTTGAACTGTAAAACGTAGTTCTTAGACGGACTGTGGTTAGTAATAGCTTAAAAACAACACGCTGTAAATGATAGATAACATAAAAATTTTAGACACCAAAGTCCTTTCTGACAATTGGTATGTGCTGAGGAAAATAACTTACGAATATTCAAAAAAGGATGGTACAAAATTAACCTAAAGCAGAGAAGCTTACGACAGGGGAAATGGTGCAACAATTTTACTATACAACAAAGAACAAAAAACTGTTATTCTCACAAAACAGTTTCGCCTACCGACATTTATAAATGGAAACGAAACAGGCATGTTAATAGAAGCTTGTGCCGGTTTATTGGACAAAGACAACGCAGAAGACTGTATCAGACGGGAGACCGAAGAAGAAACAGGGTATAAAATTACCGAAGTCCGCAAAATATTTGAAGCGTATATGTCGCCAGGTTCTGTAACAGAAATTTTGTACTTCTTTATTGCTGAGTATGCCAAAGAAATGAAAGTAGCTGAAGGTGGTGGACTTGAACATGAAGAGGAAAATATAGAAGTTTTAGAACTTGACATTTCGGAAGCAATGAAAATGATTAACAATGGAGCAATTAAAGATGGAAAGACCATTATGTTACTTCAATATATAAAACTGAACGCAATACTTTAATACAAAATATTTCAAAATGATGATGATTCTTATTTCTGGTCCTTATAGAGGAGGAACAAATGACGACCCCGTATTAATAAAGAAAAATTTAGACAAACTGGAGTCCGTTGCTTTGCCATTGTTTCGCAAAGGACATATCCCTATGATTGGGGAATGGGTTGCTTTACCCTTAATGCATTTAGCAGGTTCAAAAAAAGTTGGTGACCCTATTTGGGATGAAATACAATACCCAGTTGCACATCGTTTGCTTGAAAAATGTGACGCAGTTCTTCGCCTTGAAGGGGCATCAAAAGGAGCGGACGAAGACGTGAGAATTGCTAAAGAACGAGGCTTGAACATTTATTACAGTTTGGACGAAATTCCCGACTTGACACAGAAATAAACTACCACTAACATACAAGGATTAAATCGCTTCTAAACCTATGGTTCTTTATATATTTGAATTGTAAAACGTAGTTATTAGGCATATAAGGTTATACAAAAAAGTGTAAAACATGGATAAACCATAACATGGCAAGACCACAAGGACTAACTAAAAGTGTATTTTCTCTTTTGCTATTGATTGCCGCCTGAAAGCCATTTTAAAGATTAATTTTGAAACTATACATTCGTTTTATGAATCCATTTATTCCAGTTATAAAATATGTTGAACGCCATATTCAACTCAATGAGGAAGAAACAGCATTTTTGAGTTCAACACTAAGGGTACTGAAGGTAAAAAAGAAACAACTTATTGTGCAGCCAGAGTTTACCTGCAAGTACAGAACTTATATAGTAAAAGGGGCCTTAAGGGCTTACTTAATTGATAGCAAAGGACAAGAACACACCATTGCCTTTGCCATAGAAGATTGGTGGATTAGCGATTACAACAGCTATATTTTTCAGCAACCAGCTACGCTATTTGTAGAGGCGCTGGAAGATGCAGAATTAATTCAGCTAGATTACAATGCCGAGCAATTACTAATGGAAACGCACCCTAAATTTGAGCGGTTTTTTAGAATTATTACCCAGCGCTCATTCGCTAGTTTGCAACAACGCATGTTATCCAATTTAAGTAAAACAGCCGAAGAGAGATATGAAGAGTTTATTACAAAATATCCAAGTATAGCCAATAGAGTTCCACAATATACTTTGGCTTCCTACTTGGGCTTTAGCACCGAGTTTTTAAGTAAAATACGAAATAAGAAAGTAAAAAAAGGTTGAGCCCTATCAACTACAAATGTGATGATAGAATTGATAAAAGAAATAAAAGCGTGTACCATATGCAGTGCTTTTTTGCCCAATGCACCTAAACCAATTATAAGTGTGGGTGCAAAAGCCAAAGTATTGATTATAGGGCAGGCACCCGGACAAAAGGTACAAAACACGGGTATTCCTTGGAACGATGAAAGTGGCAAAGAACTCAGAAGGTGGTTAAACGTAAGTGTAGAACAATTTTACAATACCGATTTATTTAGCATTATGCCAATGGGGTTTTGTTTTCCGGGCATTGGAAAATCAGGCGATAAGCCACCAAGAAAGGAATGTGCACCTACTTGGCATCAGAAGGTATTGCAGGAACTACCCAATATTCAACTGGTTTTACTAATAGGAAAATACACCCAAGACTATTATTTAAAAGACACTGCAAAAACCAATTTAACTGAAAACGTGAGAAATTACCAAAGCCATTTACCTAAATACCTGCCATTGCCTCACCCTTCGCCTCGCAATAGAATGTGGATGAAAAAGAACGATTGGTTTGAAAGTGAAATAGTACCCATGTTACAGCTAAGTGTGCAAAAAATGCTTTAGCGTTACACATAAAAGGACTGTGCAATTGCAAATTGCAGAGAATCTTGAACTAGTTCAACTGAATTTCCTAAACCACTTCATTTTTAAATAAGCTTGCCCATTGCACTTTTGTATCGTCAATATCGACAAAAAAAATAAACACAAAAACAATGACAAGTGCAACACAAACCCCAGCATTTACTGTTCCAACTAGAGAACAAGTATCAAGTAACAACCAAGCCATTTTCGACCACATGCAAAGTGCCTTTGGTAAAGTCCCTAATCTATATGCCTTTTTTGGCACTAACGAAACTGCCTTAGCCGACTATCTTGCTTTGCAAAATCGCAAAAGTACACTTTCTGCCAAAGAGCGTGAAGTGATTAATTTGGTAGTAAGCCAAGTAAACGATTGTAAATATTGCGTACCTGCGCACACTGCCATCAGTAAAATGCATGGCTTTTCTGATGAACAAATTCTAGAAATTCGCAGAGCACAAATTACTTTTGATGCTAAATATGATGCCTTGGCTAAATTTGTAAAAGAAACAACAGTAAACAGAGGCCGTCCTTCGCAAAATACTACTGATAGCTTTTTCCAAGCTGGGTATAACCAAGCCAATTTAATTGACGTGATGGTAATTATTGGTGATAAAATAATGAGTAATTATTTGCACAATATCATCCAAATTCCTGTTGATTGGCCTGCGGTTCCAAACATTTAATAATTAATTTATAAAATAGATATGACACAAAAAATATGGTTTATTACTGGCATTTCTAGCGGATTGGGCAAAGCGCTTGCCCAATCTGTGATAGAAAAAGGCGACTTTGTTATTGGCACCTTCCGCCAACAGCAGCAAGTAGATGAGTTTAACCGAGCATATAGCAAACAAGCCTTTGCTTACCTATTGGATATATGCAATGAAGAACAAGTAAAAGCTAGCATAGAAAATATATATGCTCAGTTTAAGAAAATAGATGTTTTGGTAAATAATGCTGGTTTCGGTTTTGCTGGTGCCATAGAAGAAGCTAGTATGGCAGAAGTAAGAACCGTAATGGAGGCCAATTTTTTTGCTACGCTACACATCACCCAATTGGTACTTCCATATATGCGCACTCAAAAATCTGGACATATTATTCAAATTTCTTCACAGGCAGGTATTAGAGCCACACCAGGTTTTGGAATTTACAATGCCAGTAAGTTTGCTTTGGAAGGTTTTAGTGAGGCTTTGGCGCAAGAAATAGCACCGTTAAATATAGCATTGAGTATAGTAGAACCAGGGCCTTTTAGAACCAATTTTGCAGCGGGTTCATTTAAGCAAGCTGCCAATACTATTGCCGATTACGCGGAAACGGCAGGCGCTTTTAGGGCAAGAATGGATCAAATAAATGGTAAGCAGGAAGGCGACCCAGCAAAAGCGGCTTTGGCTATTATTGAATTGGTAAACAAAGAAAACCCGCCTTTACGTGTTCCTTTAGGCAAAATTGCTATACAAGCATTAACCGCTAAAATAGCCAGTGTACAAAAGGATTTAGATGCAGGAAGAGAAACGGCAGAGAATGCCATATTTTAGTAGGTATTTGGTATAAACCAAATACCTATATAATTTAGGTTTACTTACTCGATTTCATTGCTTTTATTACCTTTAAACTTTTATCGCCAGCCAACTTCTCATATTCAGCAGACTCACAGGCATAGAGTGCAATTTTTCCTTCGGCATTGCTGTGCACACCCCAGCCATACCTTTTGGTAAGTGGCGAAGCCCTAAAACAAGGTTGCCCTTTAGAGAAAAATTGTGCTTTTGCTTCTTTATACTCACTCTTTGACAAATCGTTTCGGTCGGCAAATACCTGAAAAAAAACATCGTCAGAAGTAAATTTATAAGGATTGTTTTTAACCATATCAAATTGCATATTAGCAATTGTTTTGGCATCTCCCTTTGTTGGAGGAACTTCCCCATTCACTGCTGTTGAATCTTCGGCAATTTCAATAAAAGTATTTATATAGTCGGTGCTATGTAGTTTCATTATTTAATGTTTATGCGGCAAATTTACATGCTACTTTTGACAACCCTATGTCAAGGGTGTAAAAAATAGTTGCTATAAATAATAAAGAGCATATACTATTGAATATATGCTCTTTTATTCTATTATCTATAAACCATCAATAGGTTTGTTTTTAGGGTAACGGATTTCATAAGTAAAACTTATTTTTTTGCTATCCTTTACGCCTAACTTCATTCTCCATTTTAGTTTTCCAGTTGTTTCGTCCAATTCTGCATCGTCACCATCTATTAGTTTCACTTTTATATCATTGGTTCCTCGTACTATTGGAATTTGATCTTCCAGCTCCATTTCAATACCAATACTTTTGGTATTGCGCACCAGTAACTCAATGGTTCTAATTTCTACCTTTTCATTGTCAATAAATTTAGTTTTAAACTTCTCTTTTACTTTTTTACGGGTTATTACTATACTTTTATCTCTACCTAAGTTTACGCTTAAAGTATCATTATTGCTATTGGCGTCCAAATACATTTCTCCAACATAAGTGCCATCAAAGTAAAGACGAGCACCACCTGGTATAATATTCAAATCTTCCCAACCTACAATTTTAGCTTGCAAAAAAGCATCTGTACATAACTTAGGTACAGCTCCAAATGCCAATAGCATAGGCACCGAACGCTGGTTAATTAATACTTTGTGTCCTCTTCCATCGCTGGCTATATGGTAGTTTAGTTTTATTTCGTATTCTGTTCTAATCAAATTCTGCACTACATTGATGTAATCGGTTAAAGGCTTCTCCACTATATTAGAATTTTCAAGTACTTCAGAATCATTTTGCGCTAATCCATTATTTTTTCTCATAGTAGCCTGCACTGGAGGTAAAGAGTTGGATAAATAACTGATGCTTTTGGTTTGTCTGTATTCTAAAAAACTCAAATACCATGGGGTTAATTCTGGTTTAAAATTGGCCTCATTCGGATTGGAAGTACTAAGTGTTAAATGAGCATTTTTCCAATCCAGCCCTGAGTTTTGGGTAATATTGGCAAAATACTTGAGCTGAAAATTATTGGTTTGGGTAGTGGCTTGTAAATCGTATTGCGGAACCCAACTGGCATTGCTAATTAAATAATTGAAACTTACTTGACTTTGGGTAGCAGCCTCGGCATATATAGTAACTATTACCTGTTGTATAGGTTGCGTTTCTTCGCTTGTGTTTTCACCATTGTTGTTTTGTAAATCAATGAACCATTGGTAACGTGTATTTAATTGAGCAATTACTTTTTCAATAGCAGATTTCCTGCGGGCAATTTTTAACTCTTGCTCCAATAAGCCACTGAGTTTGGCCTTTAAAAACACCAAACTTTCTCGCAACAAAGGCAAAGAATCCTTAAATACCTCCCCTCTCATAAGACTATTATTGGTTAAAAGTTTCTCTTCGCTGCTCAATACGTGCAATTGATTTTCTAAATCAACCCCAGCAAACTTAAACTCTTCCAATGAATCAAGCACACGTGCAATATCTCGCTCATACATTTTGGTAACTTTAGGCACTTCTTTGTATTTTATATTGTGCCTTACTTCCATTACCGTACCCTCTTTGGTATTGGCTTGCAAAGAAGCTATATTTATACTAGGCGATATATTTTCAAAAACAATATCGTTGATACCCAGATTTAAATTGACAGTTTCCTGGTAAAACAAATGTGCTCCTTGCAAATAAACTGTTGCTTTCTGCAACTTAGCCTTAATAGGTTTAGCATTTTCAGCCAATAGCGCGCCACTCAAAAAGAATGCAATACTCAAACAAATACGTTTCATAACTTTTAAATTTAATTGGTTTTGTTAGGTAGATACATTTACTATATATATTCCATAAAAATGCACATATTTGTTTTTTGGCAAACGAAAAACACATACAAACGGATGAGGAATTGGTATTACTATACCAAGAAACCAAAAATGTTGCAGTTTTAGGAGAACTGTTTAAACGCCATTCACTCATGTGTTTTGCGGTGTGCAATAAGTACTTAAAAGAGGAGGATGCGGCCCACGATGCAACCATGAGCATTTTTGAAAAGCTTTTTGTTGACTTACTCCACCATCAAATCAATCATTTTAGACCTTGGCTGCATACGGTATGTAAAAACCATTGCTTAGTAATGCTGCGCAAACCCAATGTTTTGGTAAGCTTAAACAGTGGAGAAGAAGAAAATGAAGCTTTTTTTATGCAATTGGCTACTATTTTGAATCAGGATGATAACAAAGCGGAAAAGGAAGAAAAATTAGTGGAGTTGGAAGCCAGTATGCTTTTATTAAAAGACAAACAAAGAGAATGCATTACCCTATTTTATTTAAAGCAACAAAGCTATACGCAAATAGCTGAACAAACAGGGTATTCTATCAATGAGGTAAAAAGTTATATTCAGAATGGCAAACGAAATTTGAAAATACTATTGGAAGAAAAAGGAATTACGCTTAGTTTAGCAATATTAATATGGATACTACCCAGTGCATAAATAACAATATTTGGGAGGCTTATGCGCACAAAAAGCTAAGCCAAGCAGATATGCTTTACATGGAGCAGCATGTAAAAACGTGTGAAATATGTGCTGACATCAAAGATGGTATTGATGCATTGGCCAAGCCCGAAAGCCTAAGTAAAAAGGTGCAAGCAATTGATGCAGCAGTAAATGAAATGCTTATCCATAAAACACAGGTTAAAAAACACAATTGGTATTGGGCTGCTGCCGCTGCTATTTTTATAGTGGTAGGCGCATTATTGTTTATTAACTACATGCCACCAAACGAGCAGTTGGCAGTAAAAGACGAAAAGCAAAAAGTAGCAAGTGATGCACCAAAATTGGAAAAAACAGACGCTATGAATAAGGCTATGCAAAAAGAGTATAAACAAGAGAATAAGGAGCCAATAGCCGATAACTATAAACCCCAATCAATAAAAAGCAATGCTAATAACAATACTTTTGCAACTCCACCAGCAGAAAAAGAAATACTTGCAGCCAACGATGCTGCTTTGGAGTCGGAACCAGCAATTACCGAAGAAATAAACAGAGCAGAAACTACAACAAAGAGCCTAGCATTAAACATGGCACTAGAAAGAAACATAGCTATGGATAGCCTAGAAAGCAGCAATTTGGCAAACAAGCTTGCAACAAGCACTGGCAAACAAAAATCGAGTATGCTGCCTGCTCCATATAACAACAATCAAAATAAGGAAACAACACTTTCCAATGCTGATTATGCGGGTGTGCTTTCTGCTAAAGCCAATGCCCAAGAAGAGCAAATACTTTATAATGCCCAACAAGCATTTAATAAACAACTATATGACTCGTGTATGCATTATTTAGCACCCATATTGCCAAACAAACGTGCTGCTGTGTATGAGGAAGCGCAGTTACTTGCCGCAAAAACAGAGATTGAGCAACAAAATAAACCAGCAGCCCGCGTAAGACTTAAAGCATTGGTGAAATTAAAAGGCAAAAAAGAAAAGGATGCCGCTGCACTGCTTAAAACTATTTCGCCATAAATAATTTTATTTATGATATATTCACTTGAGCACATTAAATATTGATAGCGGTTAGGTAAAGGCAAAATAATTTTTTTTGAATGCCATTTGCTACTGATATCCATATACTATTGGGGATTAGGTATAATGTGTTTACCATAAAAACAACTTACTAAAAACTGACAAAATCATACACATAACAATAGAATAGTTTACTTAATTGCAACCCGATTTTAAAACACGCATGAGAATATTTTTTACTAGCCTTACCCTATTTGCTATCCCCCTATTATTTGCCCAGCATAATGAAAAACACCTGAAAAACATAAGACAACTCAGTTTTGGAGGAGACAATGCAGAAGCTTATTGGAGTTTTGACAATAAGCAACTATCCTTTCAAAGCAATAACAAAGCATGGGGGCTGCATTGCGATCAGATATTTAACTTAAACATAAAAAAAGCAGAAAAAGACAGCACGTATAAACCCAACTTAATAAGTACAGGAAATGGCCGTACCACTTGTAGCTATTTTATGCCAGGCAATAAAAGTATTCTTTATGCCTCTACCCACTTGGCAGGAAAAGAGTGTCCGCCAGAACCAGCCAAAGAAGGCAGGTATTTATGGGCTGTATATGAAAGCTTTGATATTTTTGTGGCAGATTTAAAAGGGAATATTACCCATCAATTAACCAATAATCCGGGTTATGACGCAGAAGCTACTGTTTCGCCCAAGGGCGATAAAATTGTATTTACCAGCACCCGCAGTGGCGATTTGGAATTATGGATAATGGATATAGATGGGAGAAATCAAAAACAAATTACCTTTGACTTAGGCTATGATGGAGGTGCTTTTTTCTCTCCTGATGGAACTCAATTAGTATTTAGGGCTTCTCGCCCACAAACAAGTGCTGAAATAGCAGAATACAAAGCCTATTTAGCCAAAGGGCTGGTTGCACCCACCAATATGGAAATATATACTTGCAATATTGATGGCAGCAACCTTAAAAAAATAACCAACCTTGGAAAAGCCAATTGGGCACCATTTTTTCATCCAAGTGGCAAGAAAATTATCTTTTCTAGTAATCACCATTCGGCTAAAGGATACGACTTTCAGTTATACATGATTGATACCAATGGCGAAAATTTAGAACGCATAACCAATGAAAGTTTATTCAATGCCTTTCCCATGTTTTCGCCCAACGGCAAACACTTGGTTTTTTCTTCCAATAGAAATAACCATGGAACACGTGATACCAATTTATTTATAGCTGATTGGTTAGAATAGTTTTTAGAAACAAGCACTTGTGTTTTCAGCCATGTATTAATTTATCTATTCAGTAGTATTTACCAAATCAAAATATAATTTTGTGCAAAATGAAAGAAATTAACACCATAGCCATAGCTGGAGCAGGAACCATGGGTGCAGGAATAGCGCAAGTTACTGCCCATGCAGGGTATAAAACTATATTGTTTGATATTAACGCTACCGTTTTAGATACCGCCAAATTGGGTATTGAAAAAGGTTTACAGTTTTTAGTAGATAAAGGAAAACTAAAGCAGGAAGAAAAGAATGCTACTTTAGAACGACTTCATTTTACTACCCATATCAATGAGGTGATAGCAGATTTAGTGATTGAAGCAGTAATTGAGCGGCTTGACATTAAACACGATTTCTTTAACAAAGTAGCTGCAATAAATGCAGACGATTGTATTTTAGCTAGTAATACTTCTTCCATTCCCATCACACAAATTGCAGCCAAAATACCACATCCTGAAAGGGTAATAGGTATTCACTTTTTCAATCCAGCTCCTATTATGAAATTGGTGGAAATTATTATAGGTGCACAAAGCAATAAAGACATAGCCCTACAGGCTAAAAAACTGATAGAAGGAATGGGTAAAACCTGCGTAATAGCAGCCGATGCACCCGGTTTTATAGTAAATAGAGTAGCCAGACATTATTATGTGGAAGGCTTAAAAATACTAGAGGAACAAGTAGCTCCTTTGGAAGATATTGATGCTTTAATGGAAAGCAGTGGCTTTAAAATGGGCCCTTTTAGGTTAATGGATTTAATTGGCGTTGATACCAACCTATCTGTTACTACTTCTATGTACCATTTATTTAACCAAGATAGTAAATTTAGACCCAACCGCATTCAGCAGCAGAAAGTAGATGCTGGGCTTTATGGCAGAAAAACAGGAAAAGGATTTTACGAATACTAATTGCTACTAGTAAACTTAGGCTAAGTTATTATTTGGAGAATACTTCATTGTTTGTAAGTATTCTCCAAATACTCCTTTTACACATTACCAACCATATTTTCGGGCTTAACCCAAGTAGTAAATTCTTCGCTGGTTAAGTAACCCAATTCTACTGCAGCTTCGCGCAAAGTTTTGTTTTCTTTATGTGCTTTCTTCTCAATTTTAGCTGCTTTTTCATAGCCAACATGCAGATTTAAAGCCGTTACCAACATCAATGAATTTTCTAAATGACGTTAGATAATTTCGCTGTTAGCGGTAATTCCAATAGCACATTTATCGTTGAAAGATATACAATCATCTAATTTTGCTTGTAAATAAAACCAATAGTATTTAAAATTAGAAGTACAATTAAAGAAACAAGCAGGTTATATATTCAATATGTTTTCCATACTAAATACAATATGTTATTTTTTAATACAAACAATATTCTTAAAGTTGGTTGAATTTTATACTAAACCCTTCTAAAAGGCTTTTTTAACCTCAAAATATAAATCATCGAAAGGGGTATTCATATTATAGAAAATATCAATGTTATAAACGTGTTTTAACTCCATGAGAACAATTAAGGTTATTAACAGCAAAATATCGAAATAAATAAATCCCAACACTTTAGCATTTAGTTTAAACCTTTCTTTACTAACTTGATTATCCTCAAAAGTTTTTTTTGAGATGAAAAGATCTTGAAGATTTCACTGCTTTTAATTGTTCTCATAATTTTAAGCCGTTAGATTAGTCCACGCTAAAGTAACTATTTAATTAATAAAAACAATAATTAATTAACACATAAACAGACTTTTAAAATAAAAACAAAAAAGCCGAAGTCTTTTGAACTTCGGCTTTCCATTAAAAATTTATAAACTATAAGTTTCCAACCATGTTTTCTGGTTTAACCCAAGCGGTAAATTCTTCGCTGGTTAAGTAACCCAATTCTACCGCAGCTTCACGCAAAGTTTTGTTTTCTTTATGTGCTTTTTTGGCAATTTTTGCGGCTTTTTCGTAACCAATATGAGGATTTAAAGCGGTAACCAACATCAATGAATTTTCTAAATGACGTTGAATGATATCATTGTTTGCTTCAATGCCAATGGCACATTTATCGTTGAATGAAACGCAAGCATCGCCAATTAAACGAGCACTCTGCAATACGTTAGCGGCCATTACTGGTTTGAAAACATTTAATTCAAAATGTCCGTTCATACCACCCACAGTAACTGCTACATCGTTACCAATTACTTGAGCGCAAACCATGGTCATAGCTTCTGGTTGTGTTGGGTTTACTTTACCTGGCATAATAGATGAACCAGGCTCGTTATCTGGAATAATTATTTCTCCAATACCGCTACGTGGACCAGAAGATAACATACGGATATCGTTGGCAATTTTCATTAGCGAAACGGCTGTACGTTTTAAAGCACCACTTAATTCCACCATTGCATCGTGTGCCGCAAGTGCTTCAAATTTATTTGGTGCTGTAACAAAAGGAAATCCTGTAAATTCAGCAATTTTTTTAGCCACTAAAACATCGTAACCTTTTGGAGCATTTAAACCAGTTCCTACCGCAGTGCCACCCAAAGCCAATTCTAAAATCATGGTCAAAGCACTATTGATGCATCTAATAGAGTTGTCTAATTGTTGCACATAACCACTAAATTCTTGACCTAAAGTTAAAGGCGTAGCATCCATAAAATGGGTTCTACCCGTTTTTACTATATTCTTAAAATCTTTTGCTTTTTTATCTAAAGTATTGCGCAATAAAGTTAAACCTGGCAATGTAATTTCAACCACCTGCTTGTATGATGCAATGTGCATAGCAGTTGGGAAAGTATCGTTACTTGATTGAGATTTGTTTACATCATCGTTTGGATGTAAAACCTTGTTTTCATCTAATAAATCGCCACCATTGATTACGTGTGCTCGGTTAGCAATTACCTCGTTTGAGTTCATGTTGCTTTGCGTACCACTCCCTGTTTGCCAAATTACCAATGGAAACTCTCCATCGTGCATTCCAGTTAAAATTTCATCACAAACTTTGCTAATTAAATCGCGTTTTTCAGCAGGCAATACACCTAAATCGGTATTGGCATGTGCGGCAGCTTTTTTTAAATAAGCAAATGCTTGAATAATTTCCTTTGGCATACTGGCCTCAGGACCAATTTTAAAGTTATTGCGGCTACGTTCTGTTTGTGCACCCCAATATTTTTCGGCAGGTACTTGCACCTCGCCCATGGT
>JANMIV010000095.1:0-5849 GCA_031375995.1 Bacteroidota bacterium | reverse complement strand
AATATAATGCTATATATGAAGCATTTTTCAATATTAACTATAATATGACAATTGATTTAAATGGCTTAACAATAAGTTTATATTAGCAAATAGTTAAATTGTGTATTTTTGGGTTTTTTTAAAAACTAAAATGAACGTATTGATTAGTGAGCAAGATGTAGCCAAAGCATTAAAATTGGAAAAACTACATATAAGTCTATTAGCTCCTGCCTTAATGAAATTACTTAAGTTTGATAAAGTAAATGAAGCTTATAGTCCTTATGCAGCATTTCAAAGTTTTGAGTTTACTGATAAAATGTTAGCAGAATTAGGGATAGAGTTTGAAATAGATGCAGAAGATTTAAAGAACATACCCAAAACAGATCCTTTTATTGCCATATCAAACCATCCTTATGGAGGAATTGACGGACTCATACTTGTTTCTATATTAAACAAAATTAGACCTGACACCAAAGTATTAGCCAACTACCTGTTACAGCAAATACCGTCTTTAAAAGACAATATAATAGGAGTAAGTCCATTTGATAACGCCAAAAATAGCACCTTGAATGTGCAAGGCTTAAAAGAGCTTTTAGGGTATGTGAAAGAACACCCCATTGCCATTTTCCCTGCGGGTGAAGTATCTGCATTGAGTTTAAATACCTTAAAAGTAGCAGATAAAAAGTGGGATCCATCCATAGGTAAAATAATACAACGCTCCAATACCAAAGTATTGCCTATCTATTTTAGTGGGCACAATAGTTTAGCCTTTAATTTATTAGGTTTAATAAGTCCTAGCTTACGTACTGTTAAATTGCCTTCTGAACTGTTTAACAAAAAACAAAAAGTAAAAGTTCGTATAGGCAAGCCAATATTGCCTAAAGTACTCAGTGAATTCGAAAGTAGCGAAGAATTATTGCGTTTTGTGAGGGCAAAAACGTATGCTTTGGGTTCTGGTATAGAAGTGAAAAAATTCTTCCATATTAATTTAAACAGACTTATAAGAGCCAGGCCAGTTATAGACGAAACACCCAAATCTGATATTGTAAATAATATAGCAAAAATTGGAGACGATTGCGTATATAAAAACGAAAACTTTGAAGTTTATATTAGCAATGCTTACAGCATTCCATTTGTTTTAAAAGAAATTACCCGATTACGTGAAATTACTTTTAGGGCAGTAGGAGAGGGCACAAACAGAAGTTACGATACCGATGAGTTTGATTTGTACTATAAGCACCTATTTATATGGGATACTGCCGAACAAAAAATAGTAGGCTCATACCGTCTTGGACTTGGAGACGATTTGTACAAGCAATTTGGAAAAAAAGGTTTTTACCTCAATCAATTATTCAAACTTAAAAAGCCTTTTGCGCCCATATTGCGAGAAAGCATTGAATTAGGTCGCTCGTTTATAGCACTTGACTACCAAAAGAAACCATTGAGTTTAATGCTGCTTTGGAAAGGGATAAATGAGTTTTTGAAGCAAAACAAAGGGCGATACAACTATATGATAGGCCCTGTAAGCATTAGTGGAGAGTTTTCCAATCTGTCAAAAGATTTATTAGTAGCTTATATTAGGCATAACCATTACGATAAAGCCTTGTCAAAAATGGTAAAGCCACGCAAAAAATACAAGTATCAATATACTGGTGAAGATAAAAAGCTATTGCTTGAGAAGCATATAGATGACATAAAACTATTAGATAATTTTATTGGAGATATAGAAACCAACCATGCCAAAATACCAGTGCTCATTAAAAAGTATTTAAAGCTAAAAGGTAAAATTATTGCTTTTAACGTAGATCCTAAGTTCAATAATTCATTAGATGGTTTTTTGATTCTCAATATCAATGAAATACCCGATGAGGCTTTTGATATGGTGAGCAGATAGAAAAGGTAAACAGCATATTTTAAAACAGATGGTTTTGTAGGTAATGCAGTCCAAAATCAATCATTTAAAACTGCTTCTTATTTCTTATACTTGTAGCCTATAATTATACAAGTATGGAAGCTGGAATACCCTCAATTGATTTAGGAAATTTTTTAAGTGGCGATAGCAGTCGCAAGGAAAAATTTGTGCAAGAACTAGGCAGAGCTTATGAAGAAATTGGCTTTGTTGCCGTAAAAGGACATTTACTAAATGATGAAACTTCATCCAAGTTATACCAACAAGTGCAGCAATTTTTTAGTTTGCCAGTAGAGAAAAAAGTAAGCTTCGAAAACCCAGAAATAGCAGGACAAAGAGGTTATATTGGTTTTGGAAAAGAACATGCCAAAGGCCGCAGTGAAGGCGATTTAAAAGAATTTTGGCATTTTGGTCAGGAAGTGGAGGGCGATGATCCTATTAGAAACGAATATCCTGGAAATATTTTTGTGCCCGAAATGCCAGATTTTAACGAATTTGGTATAAAGGCATACAAACAATTGGAAGAAACAGGTAAACACATGCTAAGAGCAATTGCATTGTATTTGGGCTTAGATGAGTTTTATTTTGACGCAAAAATAAAAAATGGTAATTCCATTTTACGTCCTATTCATTACCCGCCCATTACCAATGAGCCTAAAAGTGCGGTAAGAGCTGCAGAACATGAAGACATTAATTTAATAACTTTGCTAATGGGTGCAAGCGCGGAAGGTTTAGAAGTGCTCAATAAACAAGGCGAATGGGTGGCAATAACCGCTTTACCAGAGCAATTAGTGGTAAATGTGGGCGATATGCTACAACGCTTAACCAACAATAAATTAAAATCTACCACACATCGGGTAGTAAACCCACCTAGAGAAAAGTGGGGAACAAGCCGTTTTAGTATTCCTTTCTTTTTACATCCGCGTAGCGAAATGCGTTTAGATTGCCTAGAAAGTTGTGTTACTTCTAGCTATCAACTCCACTACGAGCCTATTTCAGCAGGAGAATATTTGAATGAAAGACTGCGTGAAATTGGACTTAAAAAATAGCTTTCTGGTAAAAATAAATTAATTGTTGTTGTGTATAAGTTGTGTTTTATAACCGCACCTGCACACATATTTTTGAGCCTTTACGAAAAGTATGAAATTTATAGTAAATAGTAGCACGCTTTTAAAGCACTTATCAATGATTGATGGGGTAATAGTTGCCAAACCAATTATTCCTATATTGAATAATTTTTTATTCGATATCAAAGATGGCAATTTAACCATATCATCAACTGATTTGGAAACAACAATGACAACAAGTATTAAAGTTGATGCCAACGAAGAAATATCAGTTGCCGTTCCTTCCAAAACAACCATTGAGCTGCTAAAGCAGTTACCAGATCAGCCATTGGCTTTTTCTATCAATATGGAAAAAGGTTCTATGGAAATTAAATATGCTACTGGTAAGTTTAAGCTAACGGTTCAAAAAGGAGATGAATTTCCTAAAAATCCAGAAGTTGATAGCGAAAAAACATTCAATATACCCAGCAGAGTTTTACAAAAAGCCATTGCAAAAACAGTTTTTGCTACTAGCAATGACGAATTAAGATTGAATTTAACGGGTGTTTATGTGCAGTTGTTTGAAAAGAGCATCACATTTGTAGCTACTGATGCCAATAGATTGGTACGTTACACCAGAACAGATGTAAAACCAGGTGTAGAAGAAAATTTCATTATGCCTAAAAAAGCATTGAATTTGCTTAAAAATTCTTTACCAGCAGATTTAAGTGAAGTAAAAGTAAACTTTAATAAATCAAATGCTTTTTTCTCTTTTGGCGATTTTAGTCTAATTTGTCGTTTAATTGATGAAAAGTATCCCGATTACAAAGCGGTAATACCTTTGGAAAATCCCAATAAGTTAACAATTGACAAAGGAGAGTTTCAGTCGGCTGTAAAACGTATTTCTATTACAGCCAATAAAACTACTTACCAAATTAGGTTAAAGTTTGCTGGAAGCGAATTAACCATTAGCTCTGAGGACATAGATTACGAAAACGAAGGACAAGAGAAACTAGCGGCTAACTACGAAGGCGAAGATTTGGAGATTGGTTTTAACTCTAAGTACTTAAGTGAAGTAATTGGCTCAATGGATTCTAGTAATATGTACTTAGAAATGAGTCAACCCAATAGAGCAGGTGTAATTATTCCAACAGAAACAGAAGAAGGAGAAGATTTGTTGATGTTGGTAATGCCAATGATGCTTAACAATTACTAATTAAAAGTATAAACAATCAAAGCCGTTATTCGCAAGAATAGAGGCTTTTTTTATTCATTATACCGTATATTATAAAAACAAAAAGCCATCCAAAATAAATGGGATGGCTTTATTATTATTTTTTAGTGGAAAAATTAGTTAGAAACTTCGTCAGCTAATTCTGGATCAACCAATACGCGTCCACAGTTTTCGCATACAATAATTTTCTTACGTAATTTAATATCAGCTTGGCGTTGAGGAGGAATTCCAGCAAAACAACCACCACAGCTTTCACGCATAATTACAGCAACACCAATTCCGTTTTTAACACTTTTTCTAATTCTATCATAAGAAGTAACCAAACGCTCATCAGCTACTTTTACAGCCTTTTCGCGGTCCTTATTCAAAGCAGTTTCTTCTTTTTCTGTATCCCCTATAATGCTATCTAATTCGCTTTTTTTGGTTTTCAAATCCAATTTGCGGCCTTTTAGCTCATTATCCAATCCTTCAATAGCTGCTTTCTTTTGTTCTATTTCGAAGTTTGCATTTTTAATACGCTTATCAGCAGCTTGCTGCTCCAAACCTTGTATTTCTATTTCTTTGTTTAAGGCTTCGTACTCACGGTTGTTTTTAACACCTTCCAATTGCTTTTCGTATTTTTTTGCCAAAGCTTTGGCATCTATAATACGGGTTTTGTTTTGGCTAATACTCTCCTCAATACTCTTAACATCATTTTGTAAATTACCCAAGCGGGTTTCCATACCTACAATTTCATCTTCCAAATCAGCAACCTCAATAGGTAACTCACCACGTACTGCTTGTAGTTTACTGATTTGTGAATCAATAATTTGTAATTTATACAGTGCTTTTAATTTTTGTTCTATGCTTATTTCTGTAGCCATTGACATATGTTAATAATAATAATTTACTGGGTTAGTGTTTATTTTACTTAAAAGGAGGGCAAATGTAGGATTTTTTTTCATAATTAAATCAAACATAAGCTCTTTTGTGAATTTTTCGCTTTCGTAGTGCCCAATATCAGCAATCATAAGCTTTTGTTCCGCATCAAAAAACTCGTGGTACTTAAAATCGGAGCTAATAAATGCATCTGCGCCTTGTTGAATAGCCTGTTTTAACAAAAATTGCCCGGCTCCACCACAAATTGCTATTTTTTGAATCGGTTTGTCAAATGGGGTAAATTTAATAACCTGTAATTCCATCGCTGCTTTCAGATATTTTAAAAAATCATCGCTGCCCATAGGATTAGTAAGACTTCCAATTAGGCCACTACCCATTCCCTTAAACGTATTTTCGGTAGGTATTAAGTCATAGGCCACTTCTTCGTATGGGTGGCTTTTAAGCAAAGCCGCTATTACATTATGCACTAAATACTGAGGTACAATGGTTTCAAAACGCATTTCCTCTTCTGTATGTAGCTTATTTGCTTTCCCTAAAAACGGTTTACTTAACTCATTTCCTTTGTATGTGCTATTTCCTGGGCTACTAAATCCGCAATCGCTGTAATTACCTATATGGCCAGCACCTGCTTTAAAAACAGCCTCTTGTACTTGTGCAAAATGACTTTTTGGAATAAAAGTAATTAGTTTTTTAAAAATACCTGCTTTCGGTTGTAGCACTTGCGTTTCATTTAGCAACAGCTTTTCGGCTATTTTCCCATTTACACCATCACTTACATTATCCAAGTTAGTGTGCACCGCAT
>JANMIV010000090.1:0-3739 GCA_031375995.1 Bacteroidota bacterium | reverse complement strand
TATATAATGTAAATTAAGGGGATAAATGCCGTTAATACTACCCTATTTTTAGGAGTTCCATCAATTGAAATAAAGCTTAAGACTAGCACAAATAATATAAAAGACGACACCATTATAACTTTATCCAATCTTGTATTGGTGTAAAAGACAATAATCCCAATAATAACGAGGAGTACTAAAAACAGGTTATTATAATTACTTAATGAAGGAAAGATATTTTTTATTTTTGCTCGAAAGTCTATTGTTTTTATTTGATTGTTTAAAGTTGTAATTTTAGCAAAGTCTATTTGGTGAGGGTCTTGATAAAAAGCCAATAGTAATTTATAATCATTCGGAAGAACGTTTGCAGGTAATTTATCCATAATTCTTTCCGCATTAGGATTATCATTGATTTGACCTCGTAATTTGTTGTATTCTTTATAATATTTCCAGCTTTCGTCAGACTGGTAAATTCTTGAATCAATAAAAACGCAAAAGAGTAAAAGCACTAAAGCGGAGCCCATGAATAAAGTGGGTTTAGAAAGAGTTAGCTTCTTACCGATTACAAAATATTTTGCAAAAATTGGGCTAACAACAATGAAGAGCAGCATTGTGGCATCAAAACGAATTAAACCCGCTATTACAAACAGTAAAACACCTAATAAACGCTGGTATAATTTATGAGTACAAATAAGAATAACACCTGATAGTGCGGCCATTGCAGCTGTGGTAGTAAATTGAAATCTCATTATTAGGTGAATTTCAATAAGGTAAAAACCTATTGCAAACAATAACTTATAAATTATGCTCTTATTTGATTTAATGACACTCCAAACAAATATTGATAAGGAAATAATATGAATGATAGCAAAGAGTAATGTATACCACTCAATATTCGAAAAATTAGTATATAAAAATGTTAAAAATAGACCATATATATAATTGATGAAAACCAAATGAGCATTGGGTGAGCCAGTATATCCGCCAGAAGCAAATAGAAGCATTATCACATCATCATTTTCTTCAAATCTAATTGGTAAGAAATAGGCTATTGCTATAAAAAACAAAGCATTCATAAATAAATGAAATAAAAAACTATGTGTTTTTACTCTTTCACTTATTTTAGAATGTACTATTGAATAAATGAAATTTTCACTTGCTTTCGTCATCTTGTTTTAAGTGCATTGAATAGTATATATAATTATTTCCATAAGTGGTAAATGTAGGTGGTATGATTTATTGAAAAGCCATTCTTAATATAAAATTTCATTGCTCCTTCATTTTGTTTTTGTGTGGTTACAGTTACATAGTTGCATTCTTTTTCTGAAGCGTAATTAAATACGTACTCCAATAACTGCTTACCAATTTTTAAGCTTCGGTATTGCTCACTCACTGCTACTAAACCAATATCATACCTATTATTTTTGAAACAGATAGTTATAAAACCCACAACTTTTGAATCAATCATAAAACCTATTACTTTTTCTGCATTTTCATGCCTTATTGATTGCTCAATCCATACGGTGTAGAGTTTTTCGAACTCCTTGTTTTTAAAATTTCTATCTATTTTAAATCTGGAAAAATGACCACTTTGAAAAGTCAAATCCAATAAATTACTATCAAGCTCATTTAATTCTATTATGCTTTCATTGAATGATTTACTAAAAGGAATTTTAGAAATATCGGTTATTAAATCAATCTTTTCATCAGCCAAAAACAGTTTATTCTTTTTTACTACATCATTTGGCAATGCTTCTCTGCTAAAAATATAAATTAGTTGATAATCGCTATTTTTTAATACATCTTCATCCAACTCATTTTCCGCTATCACTTTTCCAACCTTATACCCAAAAAAATGGGTATCCCAGTCCAATTGAATTATTTCCATCAAAATGTTTTTTTATCAATTAAATAAATTGGCCTTTGTTTCATTCCCTCAAATGTTTTTCCAACATAAAGCCCAACTATCCCAAGAATAAAAATAATAAGTCCTGAAAGAAACCAAATTGAAACGATTAAGCTAGCATATCCACTCACAGTAATAATGCCTGTTAAGTAAGCTAATACATTATAAATGGCATATATTAACGAGAGGAATGCTATTGAAAAACCAAGTTTAATAGTTAATTTTAATGGTTTGTCAGAGTAGGCTATGGCTATATCTAAAGCCAGGTTTATGAGTTTATTCCAGTTGTAAGATGTTTTTCCTTCAAACCGTTCTGAATGTTTTACATCAATAGCTGCCTTATTAAATCCAACCCAACGAGCCATTGGTGAAAATGCTCTCATAGATTCCCTCATGGAGTTAATAGAATTAATAACTTTACGACTATATATACCAAAATTAGCAATGGTTCCGTCTTGTTCAATTCCTGATAAATAACTAAATACTTTATAGAACAATCTAGAGGTAATTGTTTTTACAAAACTATCTTGTCTTTCCACTCTTCTTGCAAAAACAATATCAAACCCTTTTTGGGCTTCGTTGTATAAATTTATAATTTCTTCTGGTCTATCTTGTAAATCACAATCCATTACTACTACCCATTCGCCCTTACTTGCATCTAAACCAGCGGTTATGGCATGGTGTTGACCAAAATTTTTACTCAGTTTAATTCCTTTGACCCTTGTATCATTCTGTGTTTCAACCAATACTTTTTCCCATGAATTATCAGGACCACAATCTTCGACCAAAATTATTTCAAAGTCATTCGTAATTTTCGACAACTCCGCCTTTAACCTACTTACCAATTCTGAAACAATATTTTCGGCTCTATAAACTGGACTTACAACAGAAATATACATAAAACTAAAATTATTTTTGAATGAGTGATTGATAATTAATGCGTGATAAAATTACAATCGAAATGACCAGTGGAACCCAGTTTAGATAGTCATAAGGAACCATAATAAAAGCATAAAAAATAGTTAACATAAATTTTAAAGCTAATAATGAGAACATATTAGAACCAACTATTTTCCTTATTTTAGGTTGCAATAAAATAATCGCCAAACTTGCTAAAATACTAAACAAAAAAAGCGCGTTTTTATTTAATTCTATTCTTGTTATAAGATTGCCTGAAGCAAATTGGTAAAACCAACTTGCCAAGCCTATCCCTTGAAACAATTGAAATGGTCTATCAGATGGTGCTTGCCAACTTTGGCCTCTCCACTCTCCTAAAATTGAGGTACTATAATTAGCATTAAATGTTTTTAGCATTTCAGGAATTGGCAATACAAATGGAATAATAAAAAACAATAAAACCATTATCCCAAAAATGATTGCTACCAGTGTGAATTTTTTAAAACTTAGTCGGAGCAAATTGTAGAAGTAAATAGGCAGCCAAAACAAGAATGAATACCTTGATAAAAATGGAGAAATTAAACCTATTGATTTAAGGAATACATTTTTTGAAAAAATGGTTATCGCCAATATTAAGTAGTAGCCCATAATTATTATTTCAATGCATTGAACAGCTGTCTTACCACTCTTAAAGTAAATAGTAAACAATAAAATAAATGGCAATAAACAATTAATTAAAAGCCAATATTTATGTCGAATATTCTTAAGCAGAACTATAGTATGAATAGCACAAGCAAGTAAAAAAACACCTAGTATCATCCAATGGTACTTCATGTTTAAAACAGTACAAATTACAAATGGAAACCAATGAAAAGGCAAATACCCTGGTGTAAATGTCCCATAATTAAAGCCTGTATATGGTGCATAAACAATATCATTATTTAAAAAGCGTTTCAC
>JANMIV010000042.1:0-6679 GCA_031375995.1 Bacteroidota bacterium | reverse complement strand
CTTCTAATATTTTAACTCTAATACCACTACCAGAAAAAAGAGGAACCACCATAATGGCTTTTTCATTCATAAATCTTATTGCATCATCAATTTCTCCCAATACTGCAATATGGTTTTGGTTATTATAGTCAAAAAAGTAATTCGGAATATTTCTGCCAGCAATGTAAAACTTCAAATCAGTGTATTGTTGGCTAATATCATCCCATACATTTTGTATAAACCATTTCATTGCTTCCTGGTTAGGCATCCAATCCATTGAGCCAATATGAAATAGGCTTGGCATTTCTATTTGCGAATTATCAATAATTAATTTTTCTAGATTGATACCAAAAGCAGAGACATAAATAGGTTTTTTGCAACCATTGTTTTTAAAATAGTTGGCATCTTGTATCGTAATTGCGCTGATTCCATCAAATGCATTTAATTGTGTTATCTCAAAGTTTTTTAACCTTTTAGCCAATAACTTTAGATACCATTTTTTTAGCACGTTTGTTTCAATATTGGCCAATGATTCCCAAATTTGATATTCTACATTATGTTGTCGCAATACACATTTGGCGTTGCTATACTTTCTTATAATAGGCAAATATGGAGCAACAAATATGCTTTCAAATACTATTACATCGAAAAATTTATTTTTACAGATTCTGATAAGTTGTTTTTCAAAATCTTTATTTACAAACCTTTTAACATGGTATGATTCATTGGAAAATAGGTTGAAAAATGCGTCAATGGGTTTGATTTTATTATCAATATAAGTCAAATAGATATCTCCCAGTGCTTTGACATGACTAGGTAGCTCATCATATTCAATATAATGTTTTGAAGTATTAAGTGAAGCTATGCTTAAATTAACACCAGCATCGCTGTAGCCTTTTGTATAATTATAGTATCCTAGAGCACCTCCATCTTTTAAGGGCCATGGAAAACGAGGTGTTATTTGTAAAAGATTCATAATTTACTTTTGCTTTTTAGTAAAACGTTTTATTAGACTTACGTAAGCTGATTTATCGAATAGCGCACTGTCATTACTTGCTTGAAAAGTTAGAAAAAAGCCTAAGGGAGTTAGTACAATTACACCAATCCAAATTCCTAAAAAGGGCGACCAAGCCATTGTTTTAGCCGCCTTTTCACCACTTAAAGAGACTATGTGGTAGGTTAAGTAAAGTAATATGGAGAAAACTACGGGTAATCCAAATCCGCCTTTACGTATAATAGAGCCAAGTGGAGCGCCAATAAAAAACATAACAATGCAAGCAATTGCCAATACTAATTTTTTGTGCCATTCAATATCATACCTTGCGGCACTTTTTTTTATGTCCTGGCGTTCAGTAATGGAATAGGAAACAATATTTTTTACTGTTCTAGCATTGTTTTCGGCATTGGTTACTACATTATATTTTATAGTAGGATTTATTAGCGAAGCTATATTTTTTATAGTGTCTGATAATTGAGTAAAAGGGATAGCAGTCTGTTTAGCCTCTTTTTTAAATGCAAAGTAATATGGTTTTATAAATTGCTTGAGTTCAATTGCTTTTCTGTATTTAACAGTTTTAATGGAATCGCTATAATACTGCAGCTCAAAAACATTTAGCATTTCGTAGTTATGTTTAAATAAATCTTCATCTGTTCTATTAAACTCGAATAATGCTAAATCAAAAGTTATTTTTTCTTTGCTAAAGTATGTTGTTGCATGGGGAAAGGTTCTATAATAGTCTTTTTGTGTTTCCATTTCTTCATATCTCGCTCCTTCATACAATGTGAAAAATAGAAATCTTCCATCTTCACTCAACGACATAGTTCCTTTTTGAGCAGAAATAACAGTAGCATGGTTGTAATTGTTTCTTCTATCATAAATAATTATATCGCTCATTTCTTGGGTAGTTTTATTTTTTTTACCTACCCTAAGTGTAATGCCCTCAATACCACTGTAAAATACACCTTCCGTTATTGCCAATGCGGGCTTTTTTTCTCTTACATCATACAATAAGGAGCGACTTTTTAAATTGGCTTCAGGTATAAGAATATTGGAAACAAAAATGCCAAAAATAGCAACACCGAGCATTACAAAATACATTGGTTTAAACATTTTCCATATAGAAACACCCGCAGCTTTTGCAGCTACCAATTCATAAGTTTCTCCTAAGTTGCCAAATGTCATTATGGAAGCTAACAAAACAGCTAATGGCATAGCTTGGGGAATAAGTGATGCAGACCAATAAAATAACAACTCTGCAATAACTTGCCATTCTAAGCCTTTACCTATTAATTCATCAACATATAACCAGACAAATTGCATCAATAGAATAAACATTACCACCACAAAAGTTGGGAAAAATGTGCTAAAGAAGCTGCTTGTTATTAGTTTATTTAATTTTTTCATTTAATAAAAAGAGGTGCAAAGTAATATAATTTAGTATCTTAATAGTCTTACTTTTCAATAACTATACCAATAAAATTGTTTTGTTGAAACTGTGTTTAAATCATTTGTTGAATATGAACTAAACTCGTAACTTATTTAATTTAGGAAAAAGTATGCATTTAGCTATTGCTGGTAATATTGGGTCAGGAAAAACAACTCTAACAACGCTTTTGAGTAAGCATTATAACTACGAACCTCATTATGAAGACGTAGAAGATAATCCCTATATATCAGATTTTTATGAAGATATGCAGAGATGGAGTTTCAATTTACAGATTTATTTCTTGAATAGCAGGTATAGTACAATTTTACAATTGCAAAAGGGTAAAAAGAATATTATTCAAGACAGAACCATATACGAAGATGCCAATATTTTTGCTCCTAATCTTCATTCTATGGGACTAATGAGTACACGTGATTTTGAGACATACCAAAAAATGTTTGAATCATTAAATCATACCATAAAAGCTCCTGATTTGATGATTTATTTACGTGCATCTATTCCTACACTGGTAAATAATATTCAAAAACGCGGACGAGAGTATGAAGATAGTATTCGATTGGACTACCTTAAAAGACTCAACGAGCGTTATGAAGCTTGGATTAGCACCTATAAGCCTAGACATTTAATTATTGAGGTTGATGATTTAAACTATGCCGAGCGTCCGGAAGATTTAGGTAAAGTAATAGAAAAGATACAAACGGAGTTAAACGGTTTGTTTTAAAGTGTTTTGTTAATTGGCAATGACATAGAGTTAGCAGCTAAATTGCTTAATGAAAATAAGCTAGTTGCTATACCAACAGAAACCGTTTATGGATTGGCTGCGAATGCATTCAGCACATCGGCAGTTTTGCAGATTTATAAAACAAAGAATAGACCTCAATTCAATCCCTTAATAATCCATTCTAATTCAATTTTGCGTTTTGAGGAGTGGGGTATAGAGTTACCTAATGAAGTAAAAGAGTTAGGGAATTTGTTTTGGCCTGGTCCACTAACAGTGGTTGTGAAGGCAAACAATAAAATACCTAATATAGTAACCGCGGGCACTGGGGCAGTTGCTATTCGGGTACCAAACCATCCTTTAACACTGCAGTTATTAGCCAATTTAGATTTCCCTTTGGCGGCACCAAGTGCCAACCCAAGTGGGTCAATTAGTCCAACAACTGCTGCTCATGTAGCAAAAAGTTTAGGAAATCAAATTGATTATATTTTAGATGGAGGTAAATGTGAGGTGGGAGTTGAGTCTACTATTATTTCTTTTTTGGAAAAAGAAGCAAAGGTTTTACGTTTTGGTGGATTGGCTGTAGAAAAAATAGAAGCCACATTGGGGAAAAAAATGGCAGAACCCGATGCTAATAAACCAAACAAAATTGTGGCACCTGGCATGTTAACAAGGCATTATGCATCCAAGCACACACTAATTTTAACCGAAGATTTAGTGAGTAGTATTCATGCACATAAAGAAAAGAAAATGGGTGTTATTTCCTTTTTTAAGTTTGTTGAAGGTTTAACAGCTTCCAATCAATTTGTTTTATCGCAAAATGCTGATTTAGAAGAAGCGGCCAGTAACTTGTTTTCAGCAATGCAACAATTGGATGATTTGGATTTAGATATTATAATAGCCGAAAAATTTCCTAATATCGGGCTCGGCTTTGCAATTAATGACAGACTAAAGCGAGCTAGTATTCAATATTAAAGCATTAGCAATTAAATACATCAATTAGTTTTAAAAGACCGGGATTTAGTTCTTTCTTTTGGTTAATGGAGTCATAAAAGCTAGTAAATGCAATTTGGTTATGAATTAGGCCTACCATTTCATTTTTTCTTCCATGCATCAATGCTTCTACAGCAGCATTACCTAATCTGGAAGCAAGCACTCTATCGTATGCGGTTGGCGAACCACCTCTTTGTATGTGACCAAGAATAACAACACGGGGATCAAAATCAGCAATATGTTTTTTTACTTTGTCAACCATTGCCATAGCCCCCCCTTCTTCATTTCCTTCTGCTACTACTGCTATTGTAAACGATTTTTTGCTTTTACTTTGCAGCTTAAAGAAATCAATTAATTCATGCTCGCTTTCTTTTATTTCAGGTAAAAGCACAATTTCAGCACCACCTGCAATACTTGATGCCAAAGCAATAAAGCCAGCTTCGCGCCCCATTACTTCTACAAAAAATGCTCTTCCATGCGATTCTGCAGTATCTCTAATTTTATCTATAGCACTCACCGCAGTATTAATAGCGGTATCAAAACCAATGGTAAAATCAGTACCATATAAATCATTATCAATGGTACCTGGTGCTCCAATTGAAGGAATTTTGAATTCATTGAAAAATATTTCAGCCCCCGTAAAAGTGCCATTTCCGCCAATACATACTATTCCTTCTATACCATGTGATTGTAAATTTTCAAATGCTTTTTGGCGACCTTCTTTGGTCATAAACTCCTTACTTCTTGAGGTTTTTAATATTGTACCACCTCTTTGTATAATGTTGCCAACTGAGCGCGAAGACATCGGAACGAAATTATCACCTCCTTCAATCATTCCTTTGTAGCCCTGCATAATTCCAACTACCTCTATATTGTGGAATATGGCAGTTCTGACTACAGCTCTTATGCAAGCATTCATTCCAGGAGAGTCCCCGCCAGAAGTAAAGACAGCAATTTTTTTCATTATGTTTATTATATTATTTAGTATAGTTTATTCAAAAAAAAACCGCTTCAATTTGTGAAGCGGTTTTTTTTTAATATATTTCAATTAGTTAATCCACTTTACTTCTAAGGTTAACTGACCAGTTAGTTCGTTATTGCTAACTTGTACAATACCTATTAAACCAACTTTTCCGTCAGCAGTTTTAAATTCAACTACATCACCAATAGCGTAATTAGTTAATCTATCTGTAGTGGCACCTCCAGTAGCAAAATCTGCTTTTAGCGCCTTAATTGTAGTTTCAACTGTGAAATCAGGGGCGTTGAAATCAGGTAATTTAAGTTTTGATAATCTAAGTAAAGTTTTTCTTTTTCCAATCCAATTTGATGATTCTGAAGCCCAACCAGTACCAGTCACAAAAGGAAAGTCAGGAGAATATAACGCATTTACACCACTTCCAAGATAAGAATAAAGAACATCAAGTTTACCAACGTTGTAACGTGCTCTAGTAGCAGAATCTGCTGCAGAAGGAGGAGTGCTTCCTGCACCGGCTTTTAATTTAAGAACAGTTTGTGGAGCTGAAGCCACTAATCCAAAAAACTTAAACTCATTTGATGGATTATTAGGACCACCTAATAGGAATTGACCTGATTTGTAGAAACCAATGATTTTAGCACTTACTGTTTTAGTTTCGCTATTGCCTTTATCATCTTTAACAGTAACAGTATAAGTAATATTGTCTCCAACATTTCCAATTGTGTTATCAATTACATCTTCAAAATTTCTTTTATATTCTACAGTTGATTGTAAAGTAGAATCTGTCAAAATGTTTTTGGCAGGACTGTTACCTACTCCACGAGCTATCATCACTGTTTTAATTTTAGTGCCAGTAACAGGAGTAGTGGTTAAACTGAACCTTATGGTGTCACCATATCTTAACGATACTTCATTTGTAACAGAAAGTGTTAGTGAAGGCTTTTGTACTGTTCCAGCGGTAGCTGTAGTAGATGTAGTCTTATCATCATCTTTTGAGCAAGAAGTAAATAAACTTCCAGCAATTGCTAGCATTGCTATTGTTTTAAATATTTTTTTCATTTTTTGGTAGTGTATTTATTGCAAATAAATGCTAAATGTATAATTTTAGCAAGTAATATTTTTGTTAAGCTCCTAATTCTTCTGAATTTGACTTATAATCATCTCTTGAAAATTCGTCAAAATTATACTCTGGCATCAAATCAGATTTTACATAATCTACCGTTTCTACAAGCGCTTCTGTAAATTTATTAAAGTCTTCTTTATACAGGAATATTTTGTGCTTAACAAAACTTCCGTCTTCCATTCTTTTTTTACTTTCTGTAATTGTAATGAAATAATCATTGGACTTCGTTGATTTTACATCAAAAAAATAAGTTCTTTTTCCCGCACGTATTTTTTTAGAATAAATTTCTTGATTATCTCTTTTTTCAAAATCTTCCATATCTTTCTGTATTAAACGCTCGCAAAATAGACACCTAAGCCTTGTTTACAAAATATTTTGTACACACTTTGTACTCATTTTTGTAATAATTTTAATTCAAAACAATTTCTGTTGAAATTTGTTTC
>JANMIV010000037.1:0-5136 GCA_031375995.1 Bacteroidota bacterium | reverse complement strand
ATCTTTCAATTTCAAAATAGTCATTGTTGATTTCACTAACCGTACTCCATAATACTTTGGCACTATTGTTTTGTTTTAGTGCATTGAAATAAATGAGTTCAACTGGCAACACATTATTGCTACCTATTCCAAAAACTCCTGTTGTAGTTATTCCAGAGCGTGAGCGGAAGAAGTTGCTTCCTGTTAATACTGCAGCTGCTCCAGATGAGCCGTTCCAATTTGAAGTATAATTACTTACGTAACAATTACTTCTGCTAAACCCGCTAGTTTCATTTGCTGCAACCCAACCCAGTACTAAGGTAAGATTAGAACCTCCTGGGTTTATTTCTGATATAACCCATGTTCTGTTTACAACATTACTATTTAATGCTGCTCCTTGCGGTAAACTTCCAACATAAGTGTTAGTAACCTGATCTATAATATTTATTTCTAATGTATCTATTATTCCAGTATTGGTAATGTTTACTGGGTTATAAGTGCTGTTTCCAACATATGCAAATGCAGAAGTTCCCAAACTAGCTCCATTCCCAATTCCTACAAGTCTTAATTTTCCTGTTCCATTTGTAGCTAAATAAGCTCCTATGCCAGCCCCAGTAATTGCAGTTGAAACATAATTAAGTTGACTGAAATTACAGGTATCTAGTCTAATGATACAATTACCATTAAATGTTATATTATTTGCAAGTCTTACGCTGCCTAATAGAACTGCGCCAAAAGTGTTACCACTAAAGGTTAAATTAAAATAGTTTCCTCCTGGAATTTGAATTAGCGAACTGGTATTAGCAAAATTTACAGTGCCATTTGGACAATTAAATATACCATTTCTAGTAATATTTCCAAAAACATTGATGTTACTTGTTCCAAGCATATTTAGTGAGGCTCCAAAAGCAATAGTTAAGTTTCTTATATTAGCGGTTAATCCACTATTGATGATTGGCATGTTAACAACACTAGCAGGAATTGTAGCATCAGATGCAGAATTTGGTACAACACCACAACTCCAATTAGTTGCATTAAACCAGTTGGTGTTAGTTGCTCCAGTCCAAGTATTACTTGCTGAAATTGTAACTATTACAGTATCAACTACAGAGTTACAAATACCTACATTGGCTTCGTTTCTTACAAAGAATGTATCTACCGCATTAATTACACGAACAAGTGATGGACCATTACCTAACAATATTGTTAAAGCACCATTATCATACCATCTGGTAGTGTAGCCACTTGGTGTTGGTGCTGTATTATTTAACGAAATAGAGTTTCCTGCTATACAAACCGAGTTATTATTAACAACAGGAGGAGCAACTATAAACAAACTTACATTTATTGGGTTTGAAATAGTTTGTCCGCATTGGTCATTAATAACAACCGTATAATTGCCAGTATCAGAAGTTGAAACACTTGTTACATTGAACGTTGAGTTTTGAGCACCAGATATGTTTGTTCCGTTTTTGCGCCATTGATAACTTACTGTTCCTGTTGTAAGTGCGGTAACTGATAAATTTATCGAATTGCCCAAACATGGATTTAAATTTGATGTTATGGCAGTTACGGTTGGTTCGGTAGATAATGTAACAATAGCGTTTTGAGATGGAAAAGGAATGCCGCAACTATCATTTAACACTACACTATATGTTCCAGTATCACTTGGTGTTAATACATTTATAGTATAGCTTGATGATGTGGCACCAGAAATATTATTTCCATTGCGTCTCCACTGATAGCTAATAATTCCAGAACCTGCAGCTGATACCGACAAGGTAACAGGATCGCCTCCACAACTTCTTATTGATTGAGGTTGAGTATTAATACGTATACCTCTTATATTAAGTTGAATTGTGCTAGAGTTAATTGTTCCGCAAGTGTTAGTGATGGAAACAAAGTAAGAACCTGAATCGGCAATACTTGTTATTGGAATTGTTAAGGTATCATCGGTAGCTCCAGGGATGTTAATACCATTTCTAGTCCACTGAAAACTTAAACCACTACCAGTTGCAGCTACCCTAAAACGTGTTAAAGAACCAGCGCAAACAGTTTGGCTTATTGGTTGAGTACTAATATTAGCAATATTTCTTAGGACAATAATTGTATCAGTCTCTGAAAAACAAGATCCTGCATAGCGCATTGGAGCATCACAATAACCTAAGGTTTCACTAAAAGAACCAGAAAGAGTTGCTGCAGTTCCCCCTTCAAAATGGAAAGCCCAACGATTATACCAAGGTAAAGTGGTAATACTTGCCAAATCGCTAATTACATTATCGGAGCCATTTGGAGTAAACAATGCCACATTGGTGTTACCTTCCACATGATAACGGCTTATGCCTGAACTGTTAAATGAACCTGAACGATAAGTGATATAATGATTACCACTAATGATTTCAGCAAAACCCCAAGCTCCCCAATTTTCTGAGCCACCTGGTGATAGTTGAGAAGAAGTTGTTACTAAGGTAGTAACTAAACCTGTTGTTGGGTTGATTTTAAAAATAGCTCCTGTTGAAGCCCAGTAAAGAATAAAATCAGGACCTCCAGCCAAAAGACCAAAACCACTGCTTAAGGTAAGAGATGAAGATAACAAAACAGAAGTTACTTGATTTAAGTTAGAATCAAGTAACCATAGATGAGTTGCGGTTGAAACACCAATCCCGAAAGCACCAGAAGAAGTACCAAAACTATAAATTGTTCCAGTACCACCATAAGTGGAAATAATACCATCTCTTGTTGTTAAATTAGTGCCATTGGTAAGTCCAGGCAATCTATATCTCGCGGTGCCATTGTCTCCTACGTTGTATACATAGTTTTGATTTGCAGCAATCCCCCCTCTATCATCACCAGAAAAGCTTCTATCAACAGTAAAAACACCCGATATTATAGTACTATTAGGTTCATTTCTAGCATATATAGTATCGGTGTTACTATAAAAACGATTTAAAGAAGATCCACTACCTAAATTCAAAGTTAAGTTGGCATCGTCATACCAACGTGTAATGTATCCACTTGGCACAGAAGCTAAATTTTGTGTAGTGTAGTTACCACTAGTACAGAAAGTAATATTATTTACGTTTGGAGGTGTAATAATAGTTAAGCTTACATTTATATTATTGGAAATGGTTTGCCCACAGTTATCATTAATTAGAACACTGTAATTACCCATCAAAGTATTGTTTGCGTTGTTAATGGTGTAGCTATTTGAGTTTGCACCCGATATTGCATTACCATTTAAACGCCATTGATAGGTTAAAGGACCACTACCAGTTGCTGATATATTTATAGTAGTATTTTGTCCGCCACATACTTGTGTATTAGAAGAAGAGGAAACAACGGTAGGGCCATTAGAGATAAATACTCTAGCTGAAGCAGAAGTAATTGGTAAGTTACAGCTATCTGTTATAATTACTGTATAGTTTCCAGTATCGGTAGGTGTTAAGGATGATATACTATAACTAGAAGAATTAGCACCAGAAATGTTAACATTATTTCTTCTCCATTGGTAAGCGAGGGTACCTCTACCAGTAGCAATTACATTTAAATTTGCAGGCTCACCTGCACAATTAAAGGTGTTAGTTGGTTGAGTAGTTATATTAACTCCAATTAATGATAATTTGGCATTATTTGATATTACGTTTGTACAGCCATTAGAAATGGAAACAGAGTAATCAGCAGTATCGGTAAAACTTGCTGCATTAATGGTGAAAGTACTATTGTTGCTATTAAGAATATTAACTCCATTTCTTCTCCATGTATAGCTGAGATTAGAACCAGCAGAAGTGGCTACAGAAAAGGAAACCGAACTTCCATTGCAAACGGTTCTTGCTGCGGGTTGTTGTGAAATTACAGGTACACTTGAAATAACAGCAACTGCTGCTACCGCTGAATTACATGTTGTATTGTTAAAGCGCATAGGCGCATCGCAAAAACCTGCTGTTTCTGAAAATGATAAAGATAATGTTGCAGCTGTCCCAAATTCAAAACGATAGTACCAACGATTATACCATGGTGCATTACAAAGGGCAGCTAAGTCACTAATCACATTGGTTGAACCTGGGTCAAATGTAGAAAGATTGGTATTTGACTCTACGTGATACCTTGATATTCCGTTAACATTAACTATTGATGACTTGTAATAAATATAGTGGTTACCTCCAATTTCTTCGGCAAAGCCCCAAGAAGCCCAACTTTCTGATACTGCCGGTGAAAAATTAGAAAGGTTAAAAGAAAGTGCACTACTAATTCCCGTAGCGGGGTTTATTTTAAATAGCACTGAACCTGATCTGTAAAGAATAAAGTTCTCTCCTCCAGCTAAAAAGCTACCATTGGATGTGCTGATTGGTCCTGTTGAGATGGCTACTGCAGAACCAGATACTGGATTTAACGCAGAATCTAAACGCCAAATATGTGAAGCGGAATTAGCTATATTAACAATATCCCATGGCGCTGTGGAAGATCCTAAACTATATAGGGTACCAGTTCCGCCATAAGTAGATACCATAGCATCTCTATAAGTTGAAAAGAAGGTAGGAGAAGTTAAAGCTGGCATATTATAACGAACAGTTCCATTATCACCAGTATAATAGTAGTAATTTTGTGTAACAGCTATAGCAGAACGATCATCGCCACTGGTAAGGTCATGTACACTGCCTAAACCAGATAAGACAGTGTTATTTGCTTCATTTCTTACATAAACGGTATCTGTAGTGGCGTAGGTTCTTGTTAACGAACTTCCAGTTGCTAATAAAATATTGAAATTGGCATCATCATACCATCTTGTTGTATGAGAAGCAGGAACAGTACCCACATTGGTTAATGTAACGCTACTAGTTGGGCTACAGGTTGTTCCATTGGCTACTAAAGGCACTGAAATCAATGTAAAATTAAGAGAAGCAAGATTAGATAATGTGTTACCACAGGAGTTAGAAACTTGTACCCTATAATTTCCTGTATCTGTTATGCTTGTAGAAGGCAGGGTTAAAGTAGCTAAGGTGGCTCCTGGTATATTTACTCCATTTTTTTGCCATTGATAAGTAGTGGATCCTCCATTGCTTAAAATGGTTGGTGTAAATGCAATTGCACCACCACAAGCATTTTGTGCCAATGGTTGTGTGGTGATAACCGGTCCAGCAGAAAAAGTGAGAGTTGCAT
>JANMIV010000355.1:0-2813 GCA_031375995.1 Bacteroidota bacterium | reverse complement strand
CCTTTTCCTTCGTCACCCCATTGGGCTCCGACAACGACTATTCCTGCCATGGGGGAAACCTTAGCGAAGCGCCCTATTTGGCTCAATGGGAAAGGGGAATGGCTGGGTGAGTTAATAACCTTTAGTCTTAGGTCGTGTTTCAATAAAGGATTTTGAGAGATGACCTTTATTGTATTAAAAAAAAGGAATAAAAGGAGTAAGTATGTGGCTTTATTTTGCATTCCTTAATTATTTATATTTTTGTTTAGTCCACTCTAAAAGTTGGCTTGCTCTTCGCCTAGAAACAGCTAGCAAACTTTCATCAGCCATAAGTACATCAATGGTTTCTTTTTGTATTACTTTTTTTACATGCAATAGATTTATCAAAGTAGATTTATGTATGCGCATAAAACCAAAAGGCTCTAGCATTTCTTCATAATCCTTCAGGGTTTTGGCAACCATTTTTGTTTTTTCTTTTAAAAAATGGAAAACAGAGTAATTATCTTGCCCAGATAAATATACAATATTGTCCATTTCCAGAATTTCGTAACCATCAGCTCTAGGCAAAGTAATTCTTTTAACGCTATCGGTTTTATCCATCATGTTCGACAGATTTCGTAAAACCAAGCCATAGTTTTGCTTTAACTCATATTTTAAAGAGTGTAGTTGAAGCAGTTTCATTTCAGTAATTGCCAGTTCTTTGATATCAATTGGTTTCAAAATAAAATCGACAGCACACACTTTCATGGCTTGTAATGCGTACTTTTCATGGGCAGTTACAAACACTACAAATGGAGTATAATTAAGTGATTTCAATAACTCAAATCCATTTTGCCCAGGCATATTTATATCTAAAAATAGTACTTCAGGTTTTAAAGTATTAATTTTTAACTGAGCATCTGCAACACTATTTGCATTTGCAATAATATTTATTGAAGGGCAGTAAGTATTAATTAAACTACTCAGATTGGCAATAGCCATTTTCTCATCGTCTATTATTATTACTGAAAGTTTGGTTTTGCTCATTAATATTCAAATAAAAACAAACAAGAATAATAATTTTTTTATTGTATTTTAAAGCAAACTAACTATATATTTATGAATTTAAAATCTTTAAACTCATTATTTCAATTCTAATCGATAAGTTCTATGCACTTTGGTAGTTTTAGCGCCTAGTTTTTCAAAAAGTCCGTGCATTTTCGGGTTAAAATCCCCTATCCAAGCCAATTCTGACTTATTGATATGTGGGTATTTTTGCATGGAATCATACAAATGAATAATCAAAGCAGTTTCCACTCCTTTTTCTTGATAATCAGGAGTAACACCAAACACCTCACCTCTAATTCTATCTACCTTGGCAAAGGTTTTATAAAATAAGAACTTGGCAATACCTAACCAATTCAAGCGTCCATTTACATGCTTGAATATCTGGTTTATATCAATTACACTTACGTAAAAACCAATGGGTTTACCATTTGCGTAGGCAAACCATATAGCCTCTTCAATAATGATAGGTTTTAACATTTTTAACTCTGCCATTATCCTATCTTCCGTCATAGCAACAAAGTCTTCTCTGTGCGCCCAAGCCTCATTGTAAACAGATACAAAATCCATGGCATACTTTTTTATATTGTTTAGTTTAAAATGCTCAAAAGTATAGATGGGGTTTTGCATTACACGTTCGGCCATTTTTCTAAAGCGTGGCATATCAAAACTTTGGTAAGTTATTTCGCTTGTAGTTTGTTCTGTTATCTGTTTAAAACCGTAGCTTAAAAACAACTGCTCATAATAGGGCCAATTAAAATTTTCTTTGTATGATGGGTTCTTAAATCCATGCACCATTAAGCCCCAAAAAGCATTTTTCTCACCAAAATTGATAGGACCATCTACCCCATTAACTCCTTTGCTTTTAAGCCATTTTATAGCGGTATCAAACAGTAAATTAGCAGCACTTTGATCATTGATACACTCAAAAAAGCCAACTCCTCCTATTTTCTCATTGTCTTTAAAGTTAGCTTTATTGTAAAAAGCAGCAATTCGTCCTACATACTTGCCTTTACCGTCCTTTAAAATCCACCTACAGGCTTCGCCATGCTTAAGAGCAAAATTTTCTTTAGCATCAAATACTTTTTTGATGTCTTTATCCAACGGACAAACCCAATCAGGATTATTTTTGTATAAGCTCCTATGCACATTGATAAACGCCTCTTCAAGCGGTGGCGAGTTAATCTCTATAATTTCCATCAATTTACAGGTAGGTTTGAGTTTGAATACATTCAAGCCAATAAAAATTGGCTAAATCTATTTTACATTCTTTTGAATAGTTCCTTGATGGTATCAATGGTAATTTTTTCTTTCCAATCGGTGCCAATGGCGTGGTTCCACATATGCGGTAAATTATAAGAAACATGTGCCATTGCAGTTATCGTTTCATCAGTCCAATTTTTGCTTAAGCCTTGTGGCAAAGTAATATGGTGTTTGGCCAACATGGTTTTAAACTCAGCCACACCAGCAGGGTAATAATCACCCAAATACTGAAATGCCAAACAATTGGCATAACAATGTTTTTCGCCTAATATTTTACCTAGCCCATAACTTAGTGCATGGCATACACCTACTTCGCTATAAGTTAAACTTAAACCACCCATAAGCGAAGCAACCATTAATTTATCATCGTTCTCTGCATTTTGACCTGCATTATCACTTAAATAAATATCGCGACAAAGCTTTAAACTTTGTTCGCCATAAGCCATACTATAAGCATTGTTCAAAATACCATCACGGCTTTCTATGCAATGTATATAGGTATCCATTCCGGTATAGAACCACTTATC
>JANMIV010000009.1:0-2746 GCA_031375995.1 Bacteroidota bacterium | reverse complement strand
TACGCCTTCTGTAATAAAGTTTATAGCTAAGTTTGACGATTTTGCTGACCCTTTGCATCCATTTATGTACCATTGTCATATTTCATTGCATGAGGATGAAGGCATGATGGGTCAGTTTGTAGTAACAGACCAATCAACAGGAGTAAAAACGCTTGATAAAGGGACTACTGATTTTTTAGTATATCCGAACCCTGCTAATGAGAAACTTTTCTTTTCATTTAGCCATGCGGATGCCAAAGTATATTATATTTCTATTCTGAATGTGGTGGGTAAAGCGGTAATGATGCTGCCTCGCCCAGAATGGCAGGATGGTATTGATATTGCTGGGTTAGCCTCCGGAACTTATTTTGTGCAGTTGACGGATGATAAAACAAAACGGGTAACAGTAAAAAAGTTTATAAAAGAATAATGGACTTGCCAAATGCTGCGTAAGGGATAGCAGCTAAAATCCTTTTATGGAGCAAGGCGGAATAAAAGATTGTAGCAAATAGCCCGACCCCAATAAATAAGCATTATTTATTGGGGTTACGCCCAAATAAAAAATAGAATGATGAAAAAACAATTACTCTCTTTTGTATTGATTGTATTGGCATTTAAATTATATGCCCAACGCACTACGGTGCTTATTATAGCGGATGATTTGGGCAAGGATTATTTTGGCTTTTTCCCAGGTTATGGCGATACGGTGGATGTACCCAATATTCGTTATCTGGCTAATAATGGTATTGTGTTTACCAATAATATGTCAAACCCTGTTTGTTCATCAACCCGAACAGGTATATTGACGGGCAGGTATAGTTTTAGAACGGGTGTAGGTGGAATTGTGGGTGGAATTGGCGGTTCGAACCCAATTGATACGGCTGAAATTTCTATTCCTAAATTGTTGAAGGTATATAATCCAACTATTGCAAAGGCTGATATTGGTAAATGGCATTTAACGAGTGCAAATCCTGCGAGTAATTTATTGAGTCCTTTAAAGTTGGGTTTTGACCATTTTGAAGGTCCGTTTATTGGGCAATTGCCAAGCTTTATTAATTGGACAAAATACACTGATGGGGTGGCAAGTACTGTTACTACTTATGCCACTACCGAGAATGTAAATAATGCGGTAACATGGTTGAAACAACAAACGGGTAAGCCTGTGTTTTTATGGCTGGCATACAATGCTCCGCACGAGCCATTGCACTTGCCTCCGCTGAATTTGCATAGTTATAATACGCTGTTAGGCACTACGGCTGATGTGAATGCAAAACCGAAGAGTTATTTTAAAGCAATGATTCAGGCAATGGATAGGGAGATAGGTAGATTGTTTGATTCGCTGAAGGCGATTAATAGGTTTGATAGTACGGATTTTATATTTATTGGCGACAATGGAAATACAGCTAGAACTGCACAAATAGCTGATTTGACAAAGGCGAAGGGAACTGTTTACCAATATGGGGTGAGCACTCCTATGATTATTGCGGGCCCTTCGGTAGTAAATAAAAAACGAATGAGCAATGCATTGGTAAATACGGTTGATATTTTTGCTACTGTTTTGGAACTACAAGGTTTTAACAATTGGCAAAGCCAAATACCAAGTAATAAACCTGTGGATAGTAAGAGTATTGTGCCTATTATAAAAAACACGGCTGCGGAGATTAGGCCTTGGCAATTTTGTGAAATATTTAAGTTGGTACACGATTCGGATGAGGCCAAAGCAATCAGGAATATGGATTATAAATTGATTCATTTTGATTATGGTAAAACGGAATTTTATAATTTAAAGAAGGATCCTTTGGAAACAAAAAGCTTAAATGATTATTGGTCAATGTCGGTTGATGAAAGAACTAATTACGACTATTTATGCGCCCAATATTCTCAATTAACAGGATTGAGTGCCCCATGTGTAGCAGTAGGTGTTAATGAAATAAGCACAACTACTTATGCAAGGGTATATCCGAATCCATTTACAAAGTATATGCATATAGCTGGTTTGCCTTTGGGAGCGCAAGTGGAGCTGTGCAATACTTTAGGTAAATGTATTTACGTGGGAAATGAAATTGAGCTGCAAGATTTTTCTGATTTGGAAGAAGGAATGTACTTTGTAAAATGGAATAATTGGTGTGTTAAAATTTTTAAGCAAAGTAACGAATGATTTTTTTTGATAAGGTGGTCTAATTAAGGCATATAATTAAACAGTATAGATATGAAAAAAGGTATATTATTATGTAATTTACTGCTAGTGGGCATTGTTTTAAATGCACAAACAAATCCAGTAATTTTAAGATGGTTGCGTAATACAACTGGGGCAACAGGAAGGCACTATGTAAGTGGTAATTCCACTCCTATAGTTGATGCAGACTCTTGCAATGTACAAACTGTTTTATACTCTAGTAACTGGGCGTATGTAAGAACAAAAGGAATTCCTGCATATATATCAGGTCCGTACTTGGATGGGAATCCTTCCAACGCCACTAACCAAAGTGCTATATTTAAGTTTCCTTTGGTTCCAGTAAAAAATACAGGAGTATTATCACCTACTACGGGAGGAAATATTGGTGTATTTATTAATGGTGTGGCCTTGTTTGATTACCGTGATGGGGTATCGTGGCAGAACTCAAGCGGTACGCTTAAAGGCGGGCCTTTAGGAGGCACAGGCGATGGCGTTTGGAATAGAGATGCCATTGTGGGAGAAAGAATAGGATTTGATTGTTCAAAAGGGCATCCAGCTATGGGTAATTACCACCACCACCAGAACCCAAGT
>JANMIV010000515.1:0-4138 GCA_031375995.1 Bacteroidota bacterium | reverse complement strand
CATATAGCTGGCACCAACCTAGTAGATTACACTACGCTTACTGGCATAGCTGGTTGGTTAAGAGGCAGCGGTTACGACTTACAGAGTGGTACCACCAACGACTCATTATTCCTAAACTCTACAGGACCTGCTTTTGACGTAAACTTGCGCTTAGAAGCCAATAACCCTGCAGAAGGTTCTGGCGATCCAAGCTTGGCCTCTATAGTTACTACCGATTTTGACAATAACTTACGTAGCACTCTAACACCTTTTGACATTGGTGCAAATGCGGGTGCATTTACTTTATCGGCAGATGTATTTCCGCCTAGTATTAGCTTTACTCCTGCTACCAACCAAGGCAACTTAATAGGGCCTTTAACTATAAGCAATGTAAATATTAGAGACAATGTGGGTGTTCCATTGGTAAACTTTGTGAGTATGCCTAAAATATACTTTAAAAAAGGAATTGCTGGCACTTATGCTAGCTCTACAGCTATTGCATATACAGGCAATGCCAGAAATGCCAATTTCACCTTTGAAATACAATATGGTCTTTTGGGCACTATAAACACATCTGATACTATATTTTATTATATAATAGCCGAAGATAGTTTAGCCGGAAATATTTGCTCTCAAAAACCGTATGCCATTGCTAGCAATGTAAACACGGTTACTAACGATCCACTTAATCCTGACTTTTACGTATTTTTACCTGTAATTCCTGCAAACAGCTTGTTTGAAGTAGGTGCAGGCCAAACCTATACTACTTTAACGGGTGCTGGCGGACTATTTGAAATGCTGAATGGAAACACCATTGGTGGTTCTATTACAGCTGTTATTACTTCCAATATTACGGAGCCAGGTACTTTTGCTTTGAATCAACTAGGGGAAGATGGAACTGGAGCGGGTACTTATACCGTAACTATAAGACCAGATTCAACGGCCACTGCTGCTAGAATAATAAGTGGAAATATAAGTGCAGGTATGTTAAGACTAAATGGTACCGACCGAGTAAAAATAACTGGTGTACCACACCAAAGTGTAAATACTGCGCTTAATTACCTCACCCTGCGTAACAGTAGTACTTCTGGGCCAGTAGTGCTTTTTGTAAATGGTGCTACCCAATGCAGACTGAATAACTTAACTATTGAAACGGCTAACAATTTAGGTGTTGCATTAAATGCTGGTGGGGTTTCATTTGCTGGTACTACCAATACTTTTGGCAATAGCATGGATAGTATTACCAATTGTACCATTAGAAACGATCAATCGCAAGCCTTCCCCAATGGTATTCCAGCTATTTTAGTAGGTAGTTTCCATAGTGGACTGGTGCTAAATAGCAATAATGTAGTAAGCAATTGTAATTTACTCAATGCCTCTTCTTTTTATGTAAATGTAGATGGCGGTTCAGGTAATGCATGGAATGTATCGGGCAATAGTTGCTATATTAACCTACCAGTAATTACAGCCAATCCTTTACCTATTAGGTTCAATGGTGGCATTCTTTCTGAAGGGCATACTATAAACAACAATATAATTGGTGGTACAGCCGCAAACGGAGGTGGTACCGCTTGGACAAGTAATGTGCAAGCCGCTTGGAATCAAATACAACTGAATGTAGGTAATAATATAGCCAGTACGCTAAATGGAAATAGAATTGTAAATATGAATTTTGCTCAATTGGCCTCAGGCACGCAATGGAATGGTATAATAGTTACTGGGGGTAGAACCAATATTACCAATAATATATTTGGTGACTCTACCAACCTTACTTCTATTCAACTAGCCCCTCCTATAAACCACAATGCTATAGCTATTACTGCTGCTGTTAATGTGGCCACTAATATAAGCGGAAACAGAATAGTTGGATTCTTTTTAAACAGCCCTGGTAATGCCATTGCTTTTAATGGTATTACTGTTGCAGGTGGTATTACTACTATAACTAACAATATAATTGGAGCAGCAACTATTGCCAATAGCATAGTGTGCAATGGCAGTAGCACGGTTCGAGGTATTAACATTACCACACCTGTAAATGTTGACCCAGGAATTATTATAAGTAATAATACCATTGCCAACATGAGTGGCACTGGTACTCAAAATACGGTAAGTGTGGGAGGTATTTTGCAAAACGGCTCTACAGTGAGTGTTATAACTGGGAATAGGGTTTATAATTTAAGCACCTCATCAAGCAATACTTCTTTAAACAGTGCACCAGCCGCTTTCGGTATTTCATTGGCTGCCACTACCAATTTTGGTCCTATTATAGCTAATAATACAGTATATAATATAGGAGCCAATAATAACACTGCTACGCTTACCCATGCTATGGGTATTATAGTACAAAGTGCCAATGCTGCACGTGTAAATAATAATAGGGTATATGATATTAGAAACTTAAGCACTGCCGCATCCATAAATCCAATGGCAACCGCTAGTGGAATTGTGGTATTTGGTATTACCAATGTTGTTGATATTATTAACAACCAAATAACATTGGGTAATGCACAAACCAACAATACCCAATACAACGGTATTTGGCAAAATACATCTGGCGGTTTCGACATTAATTGCTACTACAATAGTGTATTGATTACTGGAAACAATGCGGCTGGAAGTTTAGCTTCTTATGCATTCCATAGAGGAGGTAATTTTGCCAGTGAGGTTACTTCGGGCACCAGACTCATTAACAATGCGCTCTTGAATAGTCGTACAGGTGGCACCGCTAAAAACTATGCCATTGCCAATGAAATTTCGGGCATACCTACCGGAAGTGGATGGCTAAACATAAACTACAATATGCTGGCTTCTGCTGCTGCGAGTACCATTGGTTTGTGGGGCGCTACTGATATGAATATGAGCAACTGGAGACTTAGCAGTTTAAGAGACGCTAACTCTTGGGCTGATTTAAGTGCCAATGTTAATCCAAATGCTTTATTTGCCGATGTGGCCAACGGAAACTTAAATGTAGTAACTACCGTAGCGCAAAACTGGTACTTAAATGGCAAAGGAATTGCAGGTAGCGTTTCTGCTAGTATTAATACTGACTATGCTGGCAATACCCGTGGTACCACATTGGGTATAGGAACTGATATAGGAGCTACGGAATTTACTTCGTCAGCTATACCGCCTGCGGTTACAGTAAGTGGAGCGCCTGCACTCAATGGAACCAGTACCATTAGTTTTGCCAATAGAGACTTAGCTACCATAAATTGGGGCGGTGTAGGCACCGTGCCTTCAAGCATTACTGGAGCATACTACAGTGGTACTAACCCTCCTGCTACTCTGCCAAGTACTCGTTTCTTAAATGCTTATTTATCGCTTAGTGCAACGGGTGGCAGTGCATACAATTATACTTCAAGCATTAATTACGACCCTGCTTTATTGGGTACAGTGGTTTCTGAAAACGATTTGAAAGGTGCTAATTATAATGGCTCTTTCTGGAGCGGATATCCTAGTTCTACCGTAAACACCACCGCCAAAACCATAAGCATACCTGTTATAACCAATGCAATGGGCATATTTACGGGTACTGATGCCAACGCGCTTTTGCCTGTTCAATTAATTCAGTTTACAGCCAACCCTGTTAATACTGATGCATTGCTTAACTGGATAACTGCAAGTGAAACCAATAACAAAGGTTTTGTTATAGAGCGTTCCGTAAATGGCGAAGAATTTGAATATGTAAACTTTGTAAAAGGAAAAGGCAATAGTACCAATGCCAATAAATATAGCTTTAACGATGCATTGGCTTTAGATAAAGCAAGTACACTGTACTACCGCTTAAAGCAAATGGACTTTGATGGAGCATATACTTATTCTGCTATTGTAAAGGTAAGCATATTCAATACGGAACCTTTTGCAGTAACAGTTTTCCCTAATCCGTTTACTGATAACTTCCAAATGGAATTGGTAACACCAGAAAATGGCATAGCCCAAGTAAGCATTAGCGATATTACAGGTAAGGAAGTATGGAAAACCACCTTGAATCCGTTGGCAGGTAAAAACCTATTTACCTTAGACAATATGAGTACATTGCATGGTGGCATTTACTTTATTAAAGTAAGCCAAGGCAATAGCCAAAGCGTAAGCAAAATTGTACAGGTAAAATAAGCGAGTACTGAGCACAAACAGAAAAGGCAGCCTCATGAGGCTGCCT
>JANMIV010000498.1:0-3008 GCA_031375995.1 Bacteroidota bacterium | reverse complement strand
CTATTTTATGAAAATAGACAATGCCAAGTTTAAAGACAAAGTAGTACCTGGCGATACTTTGGTGTTTAGGCTTGATTTAATAGCACCCATACGCAGAGGAGTTTGTGTAATGAAAGGTTCGGCATTTGTGGGCGAAAAGTTGGTGTGCGAAGCAGAATTAATGGCGCAAGTAGCCAAAAAATAATAAGTAAGTTGGTTTACAGGAAAGCTTGTAAACTATTTGTATAATAATAAATATAGGTTTTGGTAAATAAACGAGCCAATGCCAATGGAAAATATGATTTCAAACTTAGCACATATTGATACCAGAGCCAAAATAGGCGCCAATGTAGTAATAGGACCATTTACTACCATATACGAAAATGTGGAAATAGGAGAGGGTACAGAAATAGCCACCAACGTAACCATATACTCTGGTGCCCGCATAGGCAAAAATTGCAGAATATTTCCTGGTGCAGTTATCAGTGCAGTTCCGCAAGATTTAAAATTTGTGGGCGAAGATACTTTTGCCATTGTAGGCGACAATACTACCATACGCGAGTGTGTAACCATAAACAGAGGCACCAAAGACAAATACAAAACAGAAGTAGGCAGCAACTGTTTGTTGATGGCTTATGTGCACTTGGCGCACGATTGTATAGTAGGAAACAATGTAATAATTGCCAATGGAGTGCAAGTAGCAGGGCACGTAATGATAGCCGACTATGCAAGAATTGGTGGTTTATCTGCCATACACCAATTTGTAAAAGTGGGTCGCAATGTTATGATAGAAGGTGGTAGCATGGTAACCAAAGATATTCCACCTTATGTAATAGCTGGGCGTTATCCGGTAAGCTACGAGGGGGTTAATTCAGTGGGTTTAAAACGCAATGGTTTTACCCAAGAAGAAGTAAATACCATACAAGATACCTATAGGGTTATATTTATACACAATAACAATATAAGCAGGGGCATATTACAAGTAGAAGATGCCATCAAACCATCTGCCTTGCGCGATGAAATTTTAGACTTTATTAGAACCTCGGAAAGAGGCGTAATGAAGGGCTTTAATAAGGGAAGGTAGTTATAAACTATAGCTAGTCACAAACTATAGCTAGTCACAAACTGCATTTCTATAACCATTTGACCTTTTCAATGACACTAAAAGGAAAATAATAACCAACAAAAATAAACGATACCGAAGGTATCAAATGTTTATAGCAACAAATAATGCAGGAACATTCGACCCCTTCGGGGTCGCACCGTTGCAACCAACCGCATATCTATAAATATTTGACCTTTTCAAGGTCAATAAAAGGAAAATGAATAAATAAAAATAACGCTCAAAGTATTAGATGTAAATAGAAAAGAATATTATTGATATGTGATTAATGCCAAAGGCCTCATATATTTATAGCAACAAAACCAACGAAACGATACCGAACGCATCATATTTTATAGAAAAAAAACCAACCAAAATAAACGATGCCGAAGGTATCAAATATTTATAGCAAAAAATAATGCAACAACATTCGACCCCTTTGGGGTCGCACCATTGTAACAAAACAAATTTTTATACACATTTGACCTTTTTAAGGTCAATACAATACAAAACAAAACAAACATAAAAATTAACAACATGGCTGGAACATTTTCTCAAATCTACATTCAAATTGTTTTTGCTGTAAAAAACAGAGATAGTTTAATCACCTCACACTGGGAAGAAGAACTATACAAATACATAACAGGTATTGTAACACATAAAGAACAAAAAATGTTAGCCATTAATGGAATGCCTGACCATATTCATTTCCTGATAGGCATGCGCCCATCGTGTTGTTTATCAGATTTAATCCGAGAAATAAAAAAATCGAGTAATGATTTTATCAAAGAAAAAAAATTTACTTCATTTAAATTTGAATGGCAATCAGGTTATGGTGCTTTCTCATATAGCCACTCTAATTTAAACAATGTAATCAATTACATTATGAACCAAAAGGAACACCATAAAAACAAAACTTTTAAAGAAGAATATATAGAATTTTTACAAAAGTTCGAGATAGAACACGATGAAAAATACCTATTCGATTGGTTTTAAAAAATGAAACCATTTAAAGAAAAGAGGCTGTCTTAAAAGTAATTTTGAGGCAGCCTCTTTTTTTGTTTCTATGTAGCTATTTGAATTTGTAATACTTTCATGCTTCTGCTATCAATTTTTTTAAGTTGGTGGTGTTAGAAACGCTTAAGGAAAGCACTTTATTTGGCATTTATTGGATTTACAAAAGGATTTAAAGTATTTATATAATTTTTTAAGCCTATCAAATAACTTAATTTATAGGTATTTACTTTTTGCTTAAATCAAAGTTCAGTACGGTATTAATAATGAACCCTTCATTGAACTGCATTACGTTTCTGCCACTTACTTGCCGGCCTAGTTGCACTATTTGGTTAAAGTAGCCACCTTCTATTCTAAGTTTATCATTGAATTTATAGCCCAACAGAATACCTAGTCTGTTTTGGTCAAATATATTTTGGTTTACATTTTCGCCAAAGCCAATAAAAATTTCATCATAGGCTGCAACATAAGGTTCTTTGTTTTCCAGCGTGTTTCCAATGAGCGGTGTTTGTGCCCTAAAGAGGTAACGCAAACGGTTTACATAAGTCCATTTGTCTTCCGTGTTTAAACTAGCATTGGTATAGCTACCTAACCAACGTTGTTCAAGCATGTATCGGTGGCTCAAATCAAATCGTCCTAGTTTATTGCTAAGTGTTAGCACTTGGTACATTCTATGTTCGGTAAAAGCTTTTCCCATTGAATTAATAGGGATTTCGCCATAAGGATAAGTTTCTATTAAGCCATAGCCTAATCGAAATACCGCATTGGGGTTTATGTGGTAGTTAATACCTGTTCGCAATAAACTTTGTTGCCAACTTAATCCAAATTCGTCTCTGCGCCATTGGTATTCTATATGGGCACTCCAGTTTTTATGAAACTTAATAGTGGTGGTATTGGTGTACCAACCTATATT
>JANMIV010000495.1:0-3474 GCA_031375995.1 Bacteroidota bacterium | reverse complement strand
AATATAGTAGTAGAAAGTGCTACCAAGTGGATTGGTGGACATGGAACCAGCATAGGTGGAGTAATTATTGATGGGGGTAATTTTAATTGGGGAAATGGCAAGTTCCCGCAGTTTTCAGAACCAAGTGAAGGCTATCATGGTTTAAACTTTTGGAATATTTTTGGTGAAGGTAATCCATTGGGTTTACCCAATATTGCTTTTGCCATTAGAGCTCGTGTAGAAGGATTACGTGATTTTGGTCCAGCATTGAGTCCATTCAATTCCTTTTTATTACTACAAGGGCTTGAAACCTTATCATTACGTGTGGAACGCCATGTGCAAAATGCTCTCAAATTGGCAAATTGGTTAGAAAGTAATCCAAATGTAAGCTCCGTGAACTATCCTGGTTTGGAAAGCAGTAAGTATAATGGTTTAGCCAATAAATATTTTACAAATGGGTTTGGTGGTGTATTGAGTTTTGAAATAAACGGAGGTAAAGAACAAGCTCAATTATTTATTGATAGTCTTGAATTAGCAAGCCATTTAGCCAATGTAGGTGATGCAAAAACGTTGGTTATTCATCCATCATCTACCACGCATGAACAATTGTCGGATACAGAACAAATAGTAGCGGGTGTTACTGCCGCGCAAATCAGAGTTTCGGTTGGCATTGAACATATTGATGATATTATTTCTGATTTTGACCAAGCAATCCAAAATGTATTTAAACCACAAGCAGCACAAGCATAAACAGGAGTGGCTTAAATTTTTCAATTAAAAGGGTTATAAAATTAATACAACCATGTCAATTCATACGTTTCAGTATCCTAAAGCATTTCAATTAGAGTCGGGCAGCTCATTGCCCAACTTTTACCTGAGTTACCAAACTTTTGGGCAAATGAATGAGAAAAAAAGCAATGTAGTTTGGATTTTTCACGCCTTAACAGCCAATGCAAACCCTTTGGAATGGTGGAGCAGTTTGGTAGGCTATGAAAAACTATTTGATATAGAAAAATATTTTATTGTATGTGTAAATATGCCAGGTTCATGCTATGGAAGTATCAATCCACTAAGTATCCATTCGGAATCTGGCAAACCGTACTACCACGATTTTCCAATTATTACCATAAGAGACATGGTGAAAATGTATGTTTTGTTGCAGAAGCAACTGGGCATTCAAAAAATTCATATTGGTATTGGAGGATCAATGGGCGGTATGCAATTATTGGAGTGGAGTATTGAAAGCCCACATTTGTTTGAGCACATTGTTCTTTTGGCAACCAATGCGGTGCACTCGCAGTGGGGAATAGCTTTTAATGAAACGCAACGCATGGCCATTGAGGCTGATGTAACTTGGGCTCAAAAGGAGGAACAAGCAGGATTGATGGGTTTGGCCACTGCAAGGGCTATTGCATTGCTTTCTTATAGAAACTATGAACCTTATAACATTACACAAAGAGAAACGGATTATAGTAAAATAGATAATTACAAAGCCAGTTCGTATCAAAAGTACCAAGGTAAAAAATTGGTGCTTAGGTTTAGTGCGTTTTCGTATTATGCTTTAACTAAAAGTATGGATTCTCACCATGTGGGAAGGGGGCGAGTATCTATTTCCAATGCACTAAAAACAATTGAAGCAAATACATTAGTTATTGGCATAAAATCAGATTTATTATTTCCTATTGAAGAACAAAAATTATTGGCTGCAAAAATCAAGAACGCCAGTTTTGCATGTCTTGATTCCATTTATGGGCACGATGGATTTTTGATAGAAAATGAAAAAATAGAGCGCATTATTAAAGGCTTCTTCTATAAAAATAAGATAGCCCAAATGAATAAACAATTGATTTCCGCTTAAACAGGGGTATTCACTAAACAATTAAAAATATGACAACAGAAACGGTATTAAATATAGGTTTATTTGGTTACGGTGTAGTAGGTAAAGGGTTTTATGAACTTACCCAGTTACACCCAGAATTGGCCATTCACACGCAAGAAATAGTGGCTAAAAATCCTGAAAATCACCAGCAATATGCATTGCAGCAGCTATCGTACAACGCAAAAAGCATTTTAGAAAACAATAAGCTAAAAACAGTGGTGGAAGTAATTGACAATAGTTTAGATGCATTTGATATTGCTACACAAGTTTTAACACAGGGAAACACATTAGTTAGTGCTAATAAAAAAATGATAGCAGAGAACTTTGAGGCCTTATATGCACTATTAAAGTTAAAAGGGGGCCGCTTATTTTATGAGGCATCAACGGCAGCAAGCATTCCTATTATAAAACTGTTGGATGAGTATTTCGCCAATGAAAGAATACAATTGGTGGAGGGCATCTTAAATGGCACTAGCAATTACATTTTATCGGGCATTTTCAACAATAATTTAACGTATAAACAAGCTTTGAAGCAGGCACAGGAACTAGGATTTGCCGAGTCTAATCCAACATTAGATGTAGAAGGGCTTGATGCCCTTAATAAATTGACAATTATCAATGCACACGCTTTTGGTGTAATTGTAAAACCAAATGAGGTATTTAGCTACGGTATTACACATATAAATGAGGAGGATATTCTGTTTGCAAAGGCCAACAATTTTGTAATTAAACAAGTGGCGCATGCGTCTATAACCGTGCATGATAAATTGCTTTTATACGTAGCTCCTCAATTTGTAAGCAATAGCAGTCAATTATTTGGTGTAAATAATGAAAACAATGGGATTGTAGTGAATGCAGAGTATAGTGGTCAGCAATTCTATTATGGAAAGGGTGCTGGCAGAAAACCTACTGGTGCCGCAGTGTTAGCAGATGTGCTCTCCTCTAAACACCAGAAATCTTATAACTACACCAAGCTAAAACAACGTAACTTTATTAAGTATGATACGGAACAGGAAATAGCTATTTACATACGTTATCCAAAAGCACTTGATATTTCTCGGTTAGTAATAAAAGGTAAGGAACATTTTATATTAGAAAATGATTATGCGGTTAGCGGTATGGTAAGTTTAACCAATTTAGTAAAACACAAGGATTGGTTGAAAGCGCACAAAGTTTCTATTATTTGCTATAATCAATAGTTGGTATTACCTGAATATTTTTTGAAGACTATAACTAATACCTAATACTCCTATTAATATGGACGTTTGGCATAACCACTATCTCATAATCATATTTCCTTTTTGATTCTTTTCGCTTTGAAAATAAACTTTGAAAAATTAATATTTGTTTTATATTTGTTATTGTATGAGATATTTGTTTTATTTCGAATAATAACAAATACTTGTAAAAGCACTTATTAAAGTGATTTTTGGGCTCATAAAAGGGGTAAGCACTTATTTTATGTCTTATAAAGTGCTTATAACAAAAGAAGTACTGAGTGTATAAAAGAGGGAAACCTTAATACAATTAGAAATACTATTGGCAACTAATTGTTGCCAATCTGTTAAGGCCAGAAAGTTTAAAATGTAGCCAATAGACGGCAGATGGAAGTAAAA
>JANMIV010000461.1:0-2006 GCA_031375995.1 Bacteroidota bacterium | reverse complement strand
ATTGATGATGTTTTATATACAGGCAGAACAATTAGGTCTGCTTTAGATGCATTGGTTGATTTTGGAAGACCAGATAAAGTGGAATTGATGGTTTTAATAGATAGAAGATATAGCCGGCATTTACCAATACAACCAGACTATACAGGAATAACTGTTGATACTAGAGCCAATGACAAAGTAAAAGTAGAGTGGAAAGAAAATGGAAAAACAGATGTAGCAATGATTGTAAGTAACTAAATATTAAAGCAATTATTAACCAGCATTCAAAAAGCAATGAAAAAATTTACACAAAAGCATTTATTAGGTATTAAACACATTAGTAGCGAGGATATAGAACTTATATTTGAAACTGCTGATAATTTTAAAACGGTTATAAACAGACCCATTAAAAAAGTACCTTCTTTGCGTGATGTAACTATTGCTAATATATTTTTCGAAAATTCAACCCGCACTCGCATATCATTTGAGTTGGCACAAAAGCGCTTAAGTGCAGATATTGTTAACTTCTCCGCATCCTCTTCGTCAGTATCTAAGGGAGAAACGCTTATTGATACGGTAAACAATATTTTGGCTATGAAAGTAGATATGGTGGTAATGCGCCACCCTGCTCCTGGAGCTGCCATTTTCCTTTCAAAACACATTAACGCCAGTATTATTAATGCTGGAGACGGAACTCATGAGCACCCAACTCAAGCACTTTTAGATGCTTTCTCTATAAGAGAAAAACTGGGTAGCGTAAAAGGTAAAAAAGTGGTTATTGTAGGCGATATATTGCATTCAAGGGTAGCCCTTTCTAACATATTATGTCTTAAAAAATTAGGTGCAGAAGTAATGGTTTGTGGCCCAAGTACCCTAATACCTAAATATGTGGAAAGTTTAGGAGTATTGGTAGAAACAGATTTAATGAAAGCGCTAAACTGGTGTGATGTAGCTAATATGCTGCGCATTCAACTGGAGCGTCAAGATATTAAATATTTTCCATCGCTGCGCGAATACAGCATGCTGTACGGCTTAGATAAACAAAGGCTTGATTCATTAAACAAAGAAATTGTAATTATGCATCCTGGCCCAATTAACAGGGGAGTTGAAATTACCAGTGAGGTGGCTGATAGCAAAAATGCTATTATTTTAGACCAAGTAGAAAATGGAGTTGCGGTAAGAATGGCAATAATGTATCTACTCGCAGGGCAAAAGAGCTAAATAAACGTAAAAGTTTGCACCGATTGTATGTTTCCTTCAAAAGGGGTTAAAATACCTTTATTATTATAGTAAGAAGTGTACCCAAGTCCACGTAAAAAATCAAAACAATTTGTCCTATTCTCATTATCCCAAAGTTCCGTGTAAATAATGGGTTTTTGACTTTTAAGAATGGCAGTAGCACCTTTCAGAACCTCAAATTCAAAATTTTCAACGTCAAGCTTAATACCTAAAATAGTTTCATTGGCAACTATATTGTCTAATTTATTTATAGGTATTTGTGTGGCTTTTACCCCTTCATTAAACTCAGTAATAGACGAATCAACCACATGACTTAAACCGTGCATGCGCACATTATCTACCACTGGTAAAACCATTTCACAAAACCCCTCGTAGTTACCCAAAGCTATTTTATGTAAAACAACTCTATTATTGATTTTTAATTTTGCCAAAACCCTTTCAAATACTTCATAATTAAGCGGTAACGGTTCAAATGCAACGATATTATAATTTGTATTTTTTGCAATAACACCTGTCATAATACCAATATTGGCACCAATATCCAGAATTACTCCATTGTCTTTTTTTAACAATTTTATTTGTTCTATAAACGAAAAAATATCCTTTTCATTCTTATCATTTTTTAGCGTATAAATTTTAAACAGGGAGAAATAATACAAAAAATTTCTAATGCCTAATATTGAATGAAAAAACAATTTTATACCCGCTTTAACCATATCTGTTTATTTTAAAAAGGCATAAATAAGTAATTTTATAATTAAAACCACTCCTTTTGCTTTTTTTTAATT
>JANMIV010000455.1:0-6009 GCA_031375995.1 Bacteroidota bacterium | reverse complement strand
AATTAAAAAAACCCTTAAAGTATCGTACAAAGGAATAATTAATACCGCTATGGCTAGTGCTGGAGCCGAAGATAAATTTAATTCAGGTATTGTTCTTTTCACTAAACCTGATTCAATAAACTTAATTGAAAAAACGGCTATTAAAAATCCTATTGTGAGTGAGCCAGCATCGCCCATAAAAATTTTAGCGGGGGAAAAATTAAAAAATAAAAAACCAAACAATGATCCGGCTAAAGCAAAACACAAAGAAGACCAAGCATAATCACCAATCACATAAAACCAAACTGCATAACTAATTGAAATAATAAGCCCCAAGCCTCCAGCTAATCCATCTACTCCGTCAATCAAATTAAAAGAATTGGTTATTACAATAAGGGTAAAAACACTCAACAATACACTTGAGTAAATAGATAATTCGTTTAAGCCAAACAAACCATGAAAATTAGTAATTCTAATTCCTTGTGGGATACATACCAAACACGCAACAAAAATTTGAACCAACAATTTATTAATGGGTGAAAGCATTATAATATCATCTTTTAAACCAGCAAAAAACAATATAATTAATCCTGCGGTTAAGTACTGCAAACTAGGGGCTGAGGCATCACCCCATAAACAAGCAGCAATACTAAAAGAGGTAAAAATAGCAACCCCACCTAAACGAGGAATTTTATTCTTATGTAATTTTCTATCATTATGAGAGTCAAATAAACCCTTTAATTTTGCTACTGTAATTACTGATGGTAGTGCAAATAAAACGCCCACAAACGATGTAATAAAGATAAGAATTATATGCTGCATAGAATACATAAAGTTGCAATGTAAGCAACCTATTCTTTAAAAGCAACATTTGTATCATTTCCATTAAAATATTACATATAATATTAATTCAGCATTTACACACAACAGCTCACATAAAAAAAGCCTTCACTAAATTAGTAAAGGCTTTTTACTTATAGTAATGAAGTAGTTATTCAGCTACTTCATCTTTTGAAGTTTCAGCAATAACTGTTTCTTCTTTCTTAGCTTTTCCGCGTCTTGTTTTCTTAGCAGCAGTAGCCTTAGTTGTTTTTAAAGCTAACATAGCCTCATTAAAGTCAACTAACTCAATAATTGCCATTTCTGCATTATCTCCTTGACGATTCATCAATTTTAGTACCCTTGTGTATCCACCTGGTCTATCCGTTATTTTAGGGGCAACTACAGCAAATAATTCTTTCACGGCCTCTGCTTGCTTTAGGTAAGCAAAAACTGTTCTGCGGCTATGTGTAGTGTCGTCTTTTGATTTAGTAATTAAAGGCTCAGCATAAGTGCGCAGTGCCTTTGCTTTAGCTAAAGTAGTCGTAATTCTCTTATACATTATTAACGATGATGCCATATTTGCCATCATAGCTTTTCTGTGTGGAGCAGTTCTACCTAAATGATTAAGTTTCTTTCCGTGTCTCATTATATTATTTCTTTATAACGTAGTTATCAAATTACGTTTAGTCTTCGTTTAATTTAAATTTTGCAACATCCATTCCAAATGTCAAACCTTTATCACGAACAAGTTCTTCTAGCTCAGACAATGATTTTTTACCGAAATTTCTAAATTTCAATAAATCTGCGATATCATAGCTTACCAATTCTGACAATGATTTGATATCTGCAGCTTTTAAGCAATTGTACGCTCTTACTGATAAGTCTAAGTCAGAAAGTGGTGTTTTTAAAATTTTACGTACATGCAACAAGTTCTCATCTACTTCTTGTGGAACTTCTTTTACTTGAGTATCCAAAGTAATCAACTCATCACTGAACAACATAAAATGTTGAATCAATATTTTTGCAGCTTCTTTTAAAGCTTCCTCTGGATGAATTGAACCATCAGTATTGATTTCTATAGTCAGTTTCTCGTAATCGGTTTTTTGCTCAACACGGTAATCTTCTACAGAATATTTAACATTTTTTATGGGTGTAAATACCGCATCAATTGGAATAACACCTATTACAGCATCTTTAGAACGGTTTTCATCAGCTGGTAAATAACCTCTCCCCTTTTCAACAACAAGCTCTACTTCTAAATGAACTGAGCTTTCCATGCTGCAAATAATTAACTCTGGATTCAATACCTTGTAAGCATTGGTATGCTTAGCAATATCACCAGCAGTAAATTGCTCTTGCCCTTTTATATTAATGTAAATCTTTTCATTATCAACGCCATCCATGGTGCGTTTGAAACGAACTTGTTTTAAATTTAAAACAATCTCGGTAACATCTTCAATAACTCCTTTGATAGTAGAAAACTCATGATCAACACCAGTTATTTTAACTGAAGTTATGGCATAGCCTTCTAATGATGATAAAAGTATTCTTCTTAATGAATTACCAATTGTAACACCGTACCCTTTTTCCAAAGGACGGAATTCGAACTGACCAAAGAAGTCAGTATCTTTATGCATGATAACCTTATCGGGCTTTTGAAAAGCAAGTATTGCCATTTATTATTTTTGTTTAAAAAATTATTATTTAGAGTACAACTCTACAATTAATTGTTCTTTTATATTTTCTGGAATATGAACACGCACAGGCAAAGCCAAGAATGTACCACTCATTGTAGCAGAATCCCATGATAACCAATTAAACTTCTTAGCGTTACTAGTTGCTAAACTTGTATTAATAGTTTCAAGTGATTTAGACTTTTCACGAACAGCAACTACATCACCAGGACGCAATACATATGAAGAAATATTTACAACTTTACCATTAACTGTAACATGACGGTGGCTAACCAATTGGCGAGCACCAGCTCTTGTTGCGGCTAAACCTAAACGATAAACTGTATTGTCTAAACGAGCTTCTAAAAACTTAATTAAGTTCTCACCAGTTACTCCTTTTCTTCTAACTGCTTCCTCAAATGTTTTGTAAAACTGACGCTCTAAAACACCATAAGTAAATTTAGCCTTTTGCTTTTCACCTAACTGTATAGCGTATTCAGTTTGCTTTGTTCTTCTTCTGGTATTTCCATGTTGACCAGGAGGTATTGTACTGCGTTTCTCGAAGTATTTATCAGCACCAAAAATTGGCTCTTTAAATCGTCTTGCTATTTTGGTCTTTGGACCTATATATCTTGCCATTTTCTAAACTTTCTTAATTATTAATATTATACTCTTCTGCTTTTTGGAGGGCGACATCCATTATGTGGCAATGGAGTAATATCCTTAATTGATAAAACTTCTAAGCCTGAAGCTTGCAAGGTACGAATTGCACTCTCTCTTCCACTTCCAGGTCCTTTTACGAATACATCAATTTTCTTCATCCCTGCATCAACTGCAACCTTAGCGCATTCTGATGCCGCTGTTTGAGCAGCGTATGGAGTGTTCTTCTTTGAACCTCTAAAACCCATCTTACCTGCAGATCCCCAAGAAACAACTTGTCCAGTAGCATTAGTTATAGAAATAATGATATTGTTAAAAGAAGCTCTGATGTGCGCTTGACCATGAGAGTCAATTGCAACAACTCTCTTCTTGTTTACTTTTTTACTTGAATTTGTAGCCATTTTTTTTATTTTATGCTATTATTTAGTAACTTTCTTTTTACCTGCTACTGTTTTACGTTTACCTTTTCTTGTACGTGAATTCGTTTTTGTTCTTTGTCCACGAACTGGTAACCCCTTACGGTGACGCAAACCGCGATAACAACCAATATCCAACAAACGTTTGATATTCAATTGTTTCTCAGAACGCAAATCACCTTCAACGGTAATATGTTCCGTAATATGTTTACGAATGGCGTTCAATTCTTCATCATTCCACTCACTCACTTTTTTGTTTACATCAATTCCATTAGATGCAAGAATTTCAACGGCTGTTGCACGTCCAATTCCGTAAATATAGGTTAAACCTATTTCACCCCTTTTATTTCTTGGTAAATCTATACCTGATATACGAGCCATATTATTATATTATCCTTGACGTTGTTTAAACTTTGGGTTCTTTTTGTTAATTACGTAAACCCTACCTTTACGTTTCACAATTATGCAGTCTTCACTGCGCTTTTTTACTGAAGCTCTTACTTTCATTTCTTCGGTTATATGTGTGTTTACTTGTACCTATAAATTATTCTTCCTTTTGTCAAATCATATGGACTCATTTCTACAGAAATCTTATCTCCTGGCAAAATTTTTATATAATGCATTCTCATTTTACCTGATATGTGCGCTATAATTTCGTGACCATTTTCAAGTTGAACTCTAAACATCGCATTACTCAATGCTTCTGTTATTACTCCATCTTGCTTTATTAATGCTTGTTTCGACATATTTTTTTAAGGGGTTGCAAAAATAATTGATTATTTCAATTTATCAACATTAATTATGCTGCTGATGTATTTCCGCTACGGCCCTTTATTTTTCCATTTTTCATTAATCCGTCATACTGGCGCATTAATAAGTGACTTTCTATTTGCTGCAAAGTATCTAGCACAACACCAACTAAGATTAGAAGTGAGGTTCCGCCATAAAACTGTGCAAACTGACTATTTATATTAAATGCTCCAGCAAATGATGGTAATACTGCTACTATTGCTAAAAATATTGCTCCTGGTAATGTAATTCTACTCATTACATTATCAATAAAATCTGCTGTTGACTTACCTGGTTTCACGCCTGGTATAAAACCATTATTACGTTTCATATCATCAGCTATTTGATTAGCATTTACTGATATAGCCGTGTAGAAATACGTGAACAATACAATTAGTAAACCAAAAGTAAAGTTATATGCAAATGACAATGGATTGGCAAATGAAGCTAGAAAACTATTGGCTTCAATATTACTTACAAACTGGGCTGCGTATCCTGGTATGAACATAAGTGCTTGTGCAAAAATAATTGGCATTACACCTGCAGCATTTATCTTCAATGGAATATACTGACGTACTCCACCATATTGTCTATTACCAACTATTCTTTTAGCATATTGTACAGGTATTCTTCTAGTACCTTGAACAAGTAATATGGTCAATAAAACAACTGCGAACAATGCGGCCAATTCTACTACAAATATTACCAATCCTCCTCCTCCTGTTGTCAATTTGAAGTTAAACTCTTCCCAGAAAGAAAGTGGTAAACGTGCGATAATACCTATCATAATGATTAATGAAATACCATTACCAATACCCTTATCTGTTATTCTCTCTCCTAACCACATTACAAACATAGTACTAGCTGTTAAAACTACCATTGAAGTTAGAGTAAACATAAAGTCAGATAACAACTCAGGATGAGCAATTGACATAATTGCTTGAGGATTTGTATTCTTTAAGTTTACTAAAAAACCATATGATTGAACCAAAGTAATAGCAATGGTTAAATATCTAGTAATCTGATTTATTTTTCTTCTGCCGTCTTCACCCTCTTTTTGTAAACGCTGGAATGATGGTAATGCTAACGATAATAATTGAACTACAATTGACGCAGAAATGTAAGGCATTATTCCCAGTGCAAATATAGAAGCACGCCCAAAAGCACCTCCTGCAAACATGTTAATGATTCCAAACAAACCACCATCAGCTTGCTTTGTATCCAGTAAATTTGGATCGATACCTGGCAAAGTTACATAGCTACCAATTCTATAAACTAATAATAACCAAAAAGTTATTTGTAATTTATACCTGAGGTCGTCTATTTTCCAGATATTTTTTAGAGTTTCAAGTATTTTTTTCATTTGTTACAATTTTACAGTTGAGCCACCTATAGCTTCTATAGCCTTAATTGCTGATGCAGAAAAAGCATGTGCCTTTACTTCTACAGCTGTTTTAAGTTCTCCCCTGCCTAATATTTTTACCAATTCATTTTTCCCAACAACACCATTATTTACCAAAGTTTCAAAATCTATTGTTTTAAGATTTTTACCATCAATTAATAATTGTAATCTGTCAAGGTTAATTCCAACATACTCTACTCTATTCAAATTTTTGAATCCAACCTTAGGTAAACGTCTGTACAAAGGCATTTGACCACCTTCAAAACCA
>JANMIV010000451.1:0-4943 GCA_031375995.1 Bacteroidota bacterium | reverse complement strand
CATTAAAAAACCGTTTTCATGGATGTGCCACGCCATGTCTTTTTTGCCAGCAAACATAATTTCACTATAAAATTTGTTTAACTGAATGGTGTTCTTATGGAGTGGATTACCACTAACTATGCAAGCGGCAGCCCCGTCAGCAAATAAAAGATTGGCTGCAATATTGTCCATAGAATATGCTTTTTGAAAATGTAGGGTGCATAATTCGACAGAAACAACCAATACATTACTTTGAGGATTGGCAATGCAAATGGCATCTGCTATTTTCAAAGCATGAAATACAGCATAACAACCCATAAAATTAACCGAAGTTCTTTGTATATTAGTAGGTAAGTGAAGGTCTTCTATTAGCATCAAATCAAGTCCAGGTGCTGCCATTCCAGTGCAACTTACGGTTATGAGATGGGTAATGGATTTTAGTTCGTTTGGATTTTGAATGCAATTATGGATAGCCGCCTTGCACATATTGGGAGCTACTTCAAAGAAAATATCCATTCGCTCTTTCACAAAAGGGAAGGGATCCGTTAAGTTTTGAGGGAGTAATTTCCTTTCAGATACAATTGCACTATAGTCGGGAATTGCACTATAACGTGTTGCTATTCCTGATTTTTCATACATCAGTTTTATTCGCCTTTTTTCATTTTCTGTTATGTCATAAAAATCCTGCATAAACGCAGCAACATCCATTTGGTTCATTTTGAAAGGAGCATTGGCAGTGCCAATAGTGTTTATAAAACTCATGGATATATTTGTTTGAACGCAATTTCTAATAAAAAGTAGGCACTTAGCATGAACGAAGATAACATATTCATTCGCATTGTGTTTTCAAAGTTTGCATCATTGTAATTACTAAAAACTTTATACGCCCACCATAAAAAGTATATAACTACTGGTGCTAAAAAAGCTTGAAACCAGTAAAAATGTAGTAGATTGGGTGTTATTACCTGCGTTTGTATAAAAAACAGACCTGTAGCTATTAGGAAAAGAATAGCCGAGAATATAAAAGTGCCCTTATAACCCAAAAGTAGGCTTAAGGTAAAATCGCCAGAGGCTTTGTCCTGCTTATGCTGGTATATTTGCGATAAAGGATAGGTAGCACCAATTAACAAAGAGGGGACAAAAAAAATAAAAGAGGGGAAAAGCGTTAATTGTACATTACTACTTAAAAAAAAGTATAAAATAGCAAATAAATAGCTCCCTTGGAAAAAGCTTACAGTAATCCAACTGGCAAAGGGATATTTTTTGAGTCGGATGCCTTTAAAACTATAAGCCCTAGAAGCCAATACATATAGCATAATGAGTAGGGCAAAAGTGAGGCTTAAATAAAGACAAAGCGCAAGCCCAATACAATCAAAAATAAAACTAGCATAGAACAAATTTTTACTGGGCTTGGGAGGGTTTTTTAAGCCGCCAATACTTTCCGTATCATTATCCATATAACTGTTATAACCATTGCTAGCCGGATATATAAATACATGTAAGGCTATAAATGCAATAATAGTATGGGTTATATTTATATTTTCTATACAGGCCAATGCAAATAAGAAAACAGGCATGAGAAAAAAACTAAAAGGTATGCGCAGCAGTTTTAGGGTATTTTTATCAAATATTTTTAGCACACTGCATAAATACCATTTTACCTTTACAAGTGGTGAGGGAGGGAGGTATTTTTTTCCTTAATTCTGTCATATAGCTTACATTTGATTAAAAGCGGTAGATAATGTTCTTCAACTTGGGCTAATCCACATCGCTTTGTTAATTTATTATTTATAAAAAAAACTTTTAAGCAATAAAATAGCACTTTAAGCAGTTTACTTTGCAAACCAATACAAATAGGTTTATGGACGGGCAGATAAGGCAGAAAATATTGTTAGGAGTGTTTTTTTTTATAGCATTAATTTATGTTATAAGACTTTTGACGCTGCAAGTTTTTGATGATAGTTATATTCGCTATGCCCAGAATAATGTATTGCAAGAGCAAACCATTTATCCTGCAAGAGGCTTGCTTTCAGATAGAAACAATGAGTTGTTGGTTTACAATGATGCTATTTATGATTTATTTGTAATACCAGAGAATGTAAAAGACTTAGATACGGTTACTTTTTGTGATGTATTAGGCATTACCCGCCAAGATTTTGTGGAGAGGTTTGAGCGGATTAAACGCCAAAAAGGATTTGCCATTTATAAGCCCTCTGTTTTTGAGAAACAACTAACTATAGCTACTTATGCTCGCTTTCAAGAAATGTTATTCGATTTTCAAGGTTTTTATGTAGATGTAAGAACAGATAGAAAATATAAACACAGCAATGCAGCCCATATTATGGGTTATATAGGAGAGGTAACAGAAAAAGTAATAGACCAGTCAAATGGTTATTATAGAATGGGCGATTTTATTGGTATTAGCGGGGTGGAGCGCACTTATGAAAAAGAGTTAGGAGGCACTAAAGGCGTACGATATGTATTAGTGGACAGTAAAAGCAGAACTCAAGGCAGGTACAAGGAGGGTGAATTTGATACATCTGCAGTAGCAGGAAAAAAAATAAATCTGACCCTAGATTATAAATTACAAGAATTGGGAGAATCGCTCATGCTGAATAAAATAGGCAGTGTGGTTGCCATAGAGCCAGCAACTGGAGAAATATTGGCTATGGTAAGTAGCCCAACTTACGACCCTAATTTGTTTGTAGGAAGAGATAGAGGCAATCACTATATGCAATTATTGCGCGACCAGAGCAAGCCATTATTTAATAGACCAATTGCAGCACCGTATCCACCAGGATCTATCTTTAAAGTTATCATGAGTTTAATTGGTCAGCAAGAAAAGGTGTTAACACCAAGCACTGCTTATGGCTGCGCGCATGGGTTTAATTATGGTGGTTTGCATGTTGGCTGCCATGCGCATGGTTCTCCTTTGCCATTACGTGCAGCAATTGCGGTAAGCTGCAATGCGTATTTCTGCCATGTTTACAGAACAGTCGTAAATAATCCAGCTTATAAATATACCGAAGATGCCTACAACCAATTATACGACCATTTGTCGAGTTTTGGGATGGGCCGTAAGTTAGGAGTTGATTTATATGGCGAAGGCACTGGATTTGTGCCAAAGGCCACTTATTACGATAAAATTTATGGCCGCCATCATTGGCAAGCATTAACTACCATTTCATTGGGAATTGGACAAGGAGAATTGGGGATAACACCACTCCAAATGGCCAATGCAACAGCATTGGTTGCCAATAGAGGTTATTATATTACACCACATATTGTAAAAGCCATTGATGGTAAAAAAAATCCGAACCCCGAATACAATACAAAACACTGGTGTACAGTAGATACTAGCTACTTTCCTGTGGTAATAGATGGTATGGAAGATGTAGTAAACCATGGTACCGCTTATGTAGCCCGCATTCCTGGGATTACTATTTGTGGTAAAACAGGAACGGCACAAAATCCACATGGCAAAGACCATTCTATATTTTTTGCTTTTGCGCCTAAAGAAAATCCTACTATAGCCATAGCCGTAGTGGTGGAAAATGCTGGTTTTGGAGCTACGTGGGCTGCACCAATTGCCAGCTTAATGATAGAACAGTACATTACTAAAAAACACGATTCAAGACCTTATTTAGTAGAACGTATGCTAAAAGGTAATTTAACCAATAAACCTAAACCCAATGACTCAACAACAGCCCAAACCAGCAAGCATTGATTGGATTTGTTTGGTACTTTACGTGGTATTTGTATTTGCAGGTTTATTATGCATTTACGCTTCAGTGTATAAAGAAACAAACCCACTCATTTACGACACTTCGCAGAATTACGGTAAACAATTCATGTGGATTGGAATTTCTGCATTTATTGGCTTACTTATTTTGTTGGTTGATGAAAAACTTTTTTACGCTTTTGCGTATGGTTTTTTTGGACTCTCCATATTGCTTTTATTGGCCACCTTTGCTATTGGAACAGAAATTAAAGGCTCTAGTAGCTGGATAAGAATAGGGGGCTTTCAAATACAACCAGCGGAGTTTGCCAAGTTTGGTGCAGCACTGGCATTGGCTAAGTTTTTAAGCGGATACAAAATTGACTTTAAGGAACTTAAAATAAAAGTAATTGCTATTGCAATTATTGTGCTTCCTATGCTTATTATTTTGTTGCAAAACGAAACAGGCTCTGCTTTGGTTTTTGGGTCGTTCTTTTTGGTACTATACCGCGAAGGTTTGCCAGGATGGATATTAGTAGTAGGTGTGCTAATAATACTGTTAAGCATATTGGCTTTATTATTTCCGCCATTGTATATTATTATTGGTTTAGTAGCTGTAGGTATTGGTTTTTTACTATTAGTAAAAAGAACCAATTTACTTATTTATATATCTGTAGCCGTATTAATTGTTGCAAGCGGATATGTAAGTGTAGTGAATTATGCCTTTGAGAATGTATTACAAAAGCATCAAAAAACCCGTATCAATGTATTGTTGGGCAAAGAAGTGGATTTAAAGGGAGCGGGGTATAATGTGCAGCAATCCAAAATTGCCATTGGTTCAGGCGGTTTTTGGGGTAAAGGTTTTTTAGAAGGAACACAAAATAAATTCAGATTTGTACCCGAACAAAGTACCGATTTTATTTTCTGTACTATTGGAGAAGAATATGGCTTTGTAGGCTCTTTTGTTTTTGTTTTGCTTTATATGTTCTTGTTGTGGCGTTTATTGGTAATGGCGGAGCGGCAGAGAAGTAAATTCAATAGAATTTATGGCTATAGTGTGGCATCTATTTTGTTTTTCCATTTTGTAGTGAATATAGGTATGACTTTAGGGTTAATGCCAGTTATTGGTATTCCATTACCCTTCTTTAGTTATGGTGGTTCCGCATTATTGAGCTTTACCATATTGCTATTTATATTTATTCGATTGGATGCGAATAGAGTGAATGAATTAAGAGGTGTATTTGAA
>JANMIV010000444.1:0-6512 GCA_031375995.1 Bacteroidota bacterium | reverse complement strand
GCATTGGATTTGCAATCTGCTTTTAACCACCTATATTTCCGCACTTGCGGGCGAAATGGCAAGCAATACAAAAATGGCGGGACGCCAGCTAAACGCTCACTAGCAAGATGCTAGAGAGCAATGTCATTAAGTTAATGAAATGACTCCAACGAAGTCATATGTTTATAGAAAATATTTGCCATAAAACATACGACCCCTTTGGGGTCGCACCAACGAACCAATTTTGATTGCTATAAATATTTGACCTTTTCAAGGTCAAATATTCCTAAACTTAATGACATTGTGCTAGCGAGTGTGGGGGGAAATGAGGCAATATATTGTAACAAAAATTACCGTTTTGTAATAAAATTACCAATAACTGTAATGGAATTTACTGCTGTGTAATAAAGCAATACATTATTGTAATGGAAATTACTTCTCTGTAAAGGGGCAGCATATTATTGTAATGCGATTTACCGCTCCGTAATGAGGCAATACATTGTTGTAATAAAATTTACTGCTCTGTAATGGAGCAACATATTATTGTAATGGGATTTACTGCTCAGTAATGGAGTGATACATTATTGTAATAAAAATTACCGTTTTGTAATAGAAACACCAATTTCCGCATTTGCTAGCATCTTGCTAGTGAGTAAACTGATAAGCCTCTGGCTGATTTACTTCCCCACTGCTTTGGATTTGCAATACGCTTTTACCACCTATATTTCCGCACTTGCCCGTGAAATGGCAAGCAATATAAAAATGGCGGGTAATTTTGATATACCTATTTCACCTCCAAAACGTTCTATACCCCTTGCTGTCGCTGACACATACTAAATGCGCACATACAGCCATTACCGCTTGCGGGATGCGCGGGAAAAAGGGTATTGATAAAACAAGCAGATACGAATAAAACAGTTACAGTTTAAGATATATCTAATGTTAATGTTGTAGCAGGAATAAAATCACAACCTATAATGATTGTAATCGTCTTGGGTTTTTGCGAAACTTTATCAAAAAAGTTAACCTTGAAGGGAATTTTTTTCTTGCTGTTAGCCTCCAAGATGTGATACTTTGCATCAACCCCCCAATGCGCATCTGCAGCTAAACGACCATCCTCCGGAGAACTATCAATTCGCGCAATAATTGACCATTGATGCAGTTCAAATATAAAATCGGTGTCATTATTAATCTCTAACTCTAATGAAATAGTTTCAAAATAATTACCAGATGTAGTTGTATTTATAGCTTTACAATTCTCTGTTTTAATCTCCCAAATACTTGATGTGGGTACTTTGCTCTTAGGTGCTAACTTTAAAGGAACATAAATAATAGGAACCTTTACAGCATTGCCAATAATTACCGTATCAAGCTCCTTAGGCAATAAGCCTGAAGCCCCTAAGTCTCTCTTTAATATAACATCTCTTTTAGCCTTTGGAGTAAGTACAATTTTTTGTGTTGTTTCGTTCGAAGTAAATCGACCAACATTAGAATCAATAATGATGTTGTCCAAATTAACTTCTACTGGTTTATCATCTTTATTTTCTATCGTTAACCTGAATTTTAAATATGCTTTGTTCTTATTATCGAAGAAATAGTAACAAACAAAATTACTTAAATCTATAGGCAACTTTTCAGTAGGTTTTTCGTAAGTTGAAGCCTTTGTTGAACTAGGTATATCGTTTAATCCAAGACTTGGCATCGGTTCGCCCATTAATAGGGTTTTGAGTAGTTTTATTGCCTCTTTGCAAAATTCCGGGTGCGTTGCAATAGTATGAGGTTCGTTGCCTTTAGGCTCAGGCTCATTGCTTGAATACTCCTTTTTATAAAGATAACGCCAACGAACATCTCCTGCTTCCAAACCCAGTTGGCTGTGGATAGGAACGGTGCTATCGTCACCTGCAAAAGAAATACTATCTGATTTTTTATAGTCAATGGCATAAAATGCATAATTGGTAAGCCTCTTTTGTTTATCTATTTCGTTGGAATGAATCAACAATTGATCGGGAGAACCCCATCTTAATGAATCTGTTCCTGGAGATAGCAAGTCAATCCAATTATTTAATAAATCCAAAGGTGTTATAATGAATGAAGCTACATCCATAAGCCACGAACCAATAGTGAGTCCACTAACCGGTCCATGATGCGGGGTGTTAATGGTAATCAGGTATTTATATTCAAATCCAACGCAGGTTAACGCTCTTCCAATTAAGCCACCCATACTGTATCCCACCACAATTGCGTCTCTAAAATCATAATCCCGTAATAACTTTAATTCATCATGTAGCCAAGTAGCTGAAGCATAAAACGGAATGAAAGAGGTGTTATACGTTAATGCCCAAACATTAAACTCTTTTACTTCCGGCCCCTTTTCAATTGCTTCATAGAAACTCCGCATGTGGTCATCCTGTTTATTAAAATCATTGTCGCCTGTTCGTCCGTGAATTAAGATGAGGTTTTTGCTCTTGCTTTTACCATCTTTTAGTTTGTAAATGCCTTTTCTGACAAATGTTGGGTTATAAGCCATAAATTTAAAAGTTAGATGTTGGTTATATTTAATATTAAGAATTGTTACACTCATCGAAAATAATAAAACATATCAAAATTTCAATGGCTAAATAAATTTACGTTTAATAGCCGCTAGCATTTATAATGCGTGTGTTTACGTAACAGGTATTTAACTCCCCTTTCCGCACTCGCTAGCATCTTGCTAGTGAGTAAATTGATAAGCCTCTGGCTGATTTACTTCCCCGCTGCTTTGGATTTGCAATACACTTTTACCACCTATATTTCCGCACTTGCGGGCGAAATGGCAAGCAATATGAAAATGGCGGGACGCCAGCTAAGCCCTCACTAAGCAAGATGCTAGCGAGTGCAACAAAGCACAAGGCATTTAAACAAAAAGCAAAGCACAAGTAAAAGCTTTGGTTTTAGTAGGTTTTAAAGCAGATATAAGAGCAAATGCCTTTACAAATGAGTGGTCAGGCTATTTTGCCGTATTTGTTTCGGTAATAAGCGTTTTTTTATTGGAAAGAGGGGTTTCCTTTACCACGGTGAATGTATTGGTGGCTTTTTCTGAGCGAAAGAAAGGTTCTGTGGTGACCAATCTAATGCTGTATTCTCCCTCGGGTGTTATGCTATCATGAATAGTGAATGCTAACTGACCTTGTTTGGCATCTGAAAAACCAATATAGTTATCGCTAAAGTCGGTGTTGCGCTTGGTTATTTGTAAAACAATTTGATTGTCTTTGCCAAAAAATCCAAAAGTGCGGTAAGGTATCACTATCTTTTCTCCATTTACATAGCTATTTTTAAGTGCCCAAGTTACCTCAATGCCCGGTTTAAGTTCCCATGTAGGTTGTTTGTTAATATTGTTTTCCTTGTCAATCATATACAAAATACCATCTCTAAGAATAATATTGCCATATAAAGATGTTTCTTTTTCAAGGGGAAGCCATTCTACACCAGCATGGTCATGAAAATAAATTTGGCCACTTTTGGTAAGTGCATAAAACCCATTGCTGTCAGACGCAATATTTACAATGGAAGTGTCTGGTAAACCCAAATTAACCGCTTCGTAAGAGCGGCCTTCATTATTGGTTTTTATAATACCGTTTTCAGCAGAAGCTATAAATAGGGCATTTCTTTGTTTTTTGTAATACGTAATACCCGTTATTTTGGGTACAAAAGCACTTCTACTGAATTCCGTCCATTTACTTGATTTTATGGGGCTTTGATACACTCCACTTGGCGAAACCAAACAAAGAATATCGTCATAGTTATCAATAATATAAGCAGAAGGTGAAAGAAGTCCCTCATTCATCAAATCGGGCTCTAAATTCATTTTATGCAGCTTGTTCAGCTTAAATTTATATACCCCTTTTTCGCTGGAGCATATGTAAATAAAGTTATCGGTTTTGCATAAGCCATTGCAGATTATGTTGTTGAAGTAAGTATAGGGTGCACAAGTATTTATTTCTGTATTGAATAAGAACAAACCTTTCTCACAAGCCAGCAATAAATCAGTATTTACCTTAGTGGTTTTGTATATTATACCTGTACTGGCAGAAATATCAGTTACTATTTGCTCCGCATTCAATACTTGGTTAAAAATATAACCTTGGTGCGCTATGCTTATTGCTGATTTGGGATTCTCATAGTGGTCAATGATAGAGAACGATTTGATATCCGTGCCAATTTGAAGGGTTGTTTTTGTTTTGCTTGTATAATACATGCATTCGCCTGCGGCATCATTGTACAAAATGTTTTCGTTGTTTAATAGGGCAATATTGGTGTATTTTCCGCTTAGCAAAGTAAAAGTACTTAAGGTGGGGTAGTTATAGCCAATAATTTGTTCTCCAGTATTAAAAAACAAGTACTCACCACGGCTACCCACAAATTGGTTGCTGGCAATAGGCGTGTTTAAATAGTCTGTTTTTTTGTTCAAAGTATTGAAAATCCGCAAACCACTGTTGGTATTATAAACTATATTATTTTCAAATTGCGATACCTGTTTGGCCGAATCCAGCTTGGCAATTTTAGTACAAGTTTTATCGGTAAAAGAATATAAATAGTTGTTTTTAGTAAGCACCCACGGGCTATTGCCATCTATAAAATGACTGATAGGAAAGGGGCATTTAACCGTTGACTTACTCTTAGAAAAATATATATGGTCAGCAAATGCAACAATTAGCTCATTGCCAATTATTTTCAGCGCCTTTATATTTGCATTTTTGTCAAAATCGTACACAATGCTCCATTTGTTGTCATTGGTGTTAATGGAGAATACTTGGTGTTTATTCCAAGTAAATAAAGTATTGCCATTTTGAAATAGGCCACGTATATTTTCTAGTTCAAGTAGCTTGTTGTTTTTGCCCGATAGGCTGTTTATAGCATATAGGTTATTGTTTTTGCCCAATACAAATAGGGTTGACTCCAGCATTTTAGCTTCTTTAAATACGAGTAAGTTTTTAGTAGAAGCGGCCTTAGTCTCAAATGAAAATACTTGAAAAAATAGTGCAAAAAGAGATATGCAATATATAATGAATTTGCTGCAGGTATTGTATTCCCAATTTAAATTCTTGAATATCATGGTACTTGTTGATAGCTTTCTGTTGGGTTGATTAACAGTATTTAGCTGCACCTTCTTATTTTTAGGGCTTTTAATCACCCTATTTAATACATGGTACGGGTAGCAATTTAAGGTAGTTTTTGTAAATGAAGCATAAGGAGATACCAACAAATGGTGTTTATAACTTCCATTGTGTCCATAATTTTATTTATACATAACTACTATTTAATTTGGATACACACACTTAATTAATATTTTTGAGCACTGATAGACTAATAATAAAGAAAACCTTAGTACGCTTATATTTATGCCAAAAGAACTTACCAAAGAACAAATTGACGTTGATGTGCTTGAACAACTAGATTTAGGCGTGAAAGTGGTATTGTACAATGATGATGTAAATACATTTGATTGGGTAATAGAATGCTTATGCGAAATATGTGAGCATGAGCCTATACAAGCAGAACAATGCGCCATGTTGGTTCATTTTAAAGGAAAAGCCCTTGTAAAAAAGGGAGAAGATGAAAAAATGAAAGCCATTTGTCAATCTCTTTGCGATAGAGGCTTATCAGCCGTAATAGAATAAACAAATTTGAAATATGTTAAATAAAGTGGTGAGTAATGCCGATGAGGCTATTAAAGATATTAAAGACGGATCTGTGATTTTATTGGGAGGATTTGGTCTTTGTGGTATTCCAGAAAATTGTATCAATGCAATAGTAAAAAAAGGTATTAAAGAGCTAACTTGTATTAGCAATAACGCGGGTGTTGATGGTTTTGGAATAGGATTGATGTTAAAAACCCGTCAGGTAAAAAAAATGATTTCTTCTTATGTAGGAGAAAATGCGGAGTTTGAGCGTCAATTATTGAGTGGAGAGCTAGAGGTAGAGTTAATTCCTCAGGGAACATTGGCAACCCGTTGCTTGGCTGCTGGCTATGGTATGCCCGCTATTTTTACTCCTGCTGGTGTAGGTACCGAAGTTGCGGAAGGCAAAGAAACCCGTGTGTTTGATGGTAAGACTTATTTGCTGGAGCATGCTTTTAAAGCAGATTATGCGATTGTAAAAGCTTGGAAAGGCGATACCCATGGCAATTTAATTTTTAGAGCGACCTCGCGTAATTTTAATCCACTCATGGCTATGGCTGGTAAATTTACAATAGTTGAAGTGGAAGAGTTAGTGCCGGCTGGCGAGTTAGAACCAGATATGATTCATACGCCTGGTATCTATGTAAATTACATATTCAAAGGACAAGATTACGAAAAACGCATTGAGCAAATAACTGTTAGCAAAAGAAGTATCTAAAAAATGGGATGGAAAGTCTAAAGGATATTTGTAATAGATTGTACAGTAGAGTTAGCAAAGCAGAATGGGTTTTGTTGGCGCTTGTTATGTCTATACTATTTTTGTTTCCTGCTTTTTACAATAGTTACCCATACGTATTTTCAGATACTGGTACTTAC
>JANMIV010000443.1:0-3304 GCA_031375995.1 Bacteroidota bacterium | reverse complement strand
TTTCTAGAAGTAGTATCAGCAGGATTGAATAAAGTATAACCAATTCCAGTTGAATATAAATTTACTTTTTGAATTAAATCAGATCCACTTACAACAGAAAGATCGTTTTTATTAATAACCCATCTAGAAACAAAAGCACCTTTAGCGCCATGAGCGCGGTTAATACCAACAGTACTTCCTAACTCGTGGTTAACTAATAAAGTAAAAGTACCATTATTGTTATCAAAAGCACCAGTTCCATCAGGTATTCCAACCATTTTGTAACCATTGTTAGCAGCATCGCCAACTGTAAGGATTGAATTAAATTTAACACCAGAAGCAACTGAAGTTAAATACGGTGTTTGAGACGAATTTGGAGAAGCACCAGCAAAAGCATTGGCAGTAGTAGGATTAAACATTTTCAAAATTTGACCACCTTCAACCAATTCTCCAGCAATACCATAATGTGCTTGATCAACCAATAAGAAGTTACCTGCACCTAATATATCTTGTACATCAATAATACCAGAACCTTCTTCATCTTGAGTTAAAAAGTTTGCAGCACCAGCAATAAAACGAGTAGAATCGTGCGAGGCTAATAAAGTAAGTTTATCAGTACCAATGGTGTATTGCCAAGTTTTACCTAAATGTGCTTGGTTTCCAACATCTTCTTGAATAATGATATTTCCAAATTTATCAATGCCGATATTATCCATCATTTTAGGACCTTCAGTTCCATCTAACACAGCCGTAATAGTTCCACCAGTAGTTGGGTTTTTAATATCGTTAAAACGTAATCTCCACATACGCGAAGGCTTAGTAAACGAATTGGTAGTTACAAAATAGAAATCGTTAGGATTTGAAGGGTCAAATAAACCATCTTCAGGACGTAAGAATTTAGTAACCGATAAAGCATTACTTCTAGTATTTAAAGCCAAACCTGTTGAATCTTTTACAATACCTAAATCAACCATAGTAAATGGAGTGTTAGGGGCAGGAATAGAGCTAGGAGTTGGAACTGTAGCTGTATCTTCAGCAGTTAAACCAGTTACAGCTATTCCATATAATCTACCGTTTGTTAAACCAGCTTTGTCCATTTCATTACCAGTATTGGTTTTAGTACCCACATAAAAATAAACTTGACCATCTGTTCCATCATCCATACCAGCAACTACCGTATTATTTCCAGAAGCAGGAGAAGCAACTGCATTTTCCCAAGAGAATTTACCTAAATTTGGTAACTCATATGAAGTTCCGGCATTAGTTCCTGTAACAATATGACCAAAAGCTCTTCCTTCAAAGCCAGTTTCTTCACCATTCATAAATATACGTTCTTGAGTTCCTAAACCAGTTAAAGCGTTATAGAATGCACTAATTTCAGGTAAGTCAGCAGAACAAAAACGGCCGAAAGCTTTTTTGGAAGTAGTATCGCCAGGATTGAATAAAGTATAACCAATTCCAGTTGAATATAAATTTACTTTTTGAATTAAATCAGAACCACTAATAACAGAAAGATTGTTTTTATTGATAACCCATCTAGAAACAAAAGCACCTTTAGCACCATGAGCACGGTTAATACCAACTGTACTTCCTAATTCGTGGTTAACTAATAAAGTAAAAGTACCATTATTATTATCAAAAGCACCAGCACCATCAGGAATACCAACCATTTTGTACCCATTGTTGGCCATGTCACCAACTGAAATTATTGCATCAAATTTAACCCCGGGAGCAACTGAAGTTAAATAAGAGGATTGAGAAGAGTTAGGTGAAGCATTAGGAATAATCACACCTTCTAATCTTGAGTTTAACTGTTGAATTCTTCTATCTCCTCTAAGCGTTGTATCCCTCACATTATAAGGATTGGTATTATGGAAAGTTCCCATATATTCAGCAAAAGCATCTTGTTCTTTACCAATGGTGGTAAAAGTGGCAATACCAGCATTTTTTAATGCAGTATCTAAGTTTACTCTGTTAATAGCGTTGGTTGGGAAAGGATAACTATCTCCGCCAGTATATAAAAAGTCTAAAGTAACCAATTTAAAAGTTCTAGTAGTATCACCAACTAATAGACCATTTCTTACTAATGTATCCAAACGGTTTGAAGCAGAATCGGTAACAACTAATGATACAATTTCGCTTCCTCTTGCTCTTGTGGTATCATAACTAAACATTACACCTGCAACCTGCGGGAATTGACCTGGAGTAGCATTTGGAACCGTAGCTGAAATTCCATGTTCTAGTATTCTTCTTAAACCTGCAGCGTTTACAGTTCCAATAACTAAACCGTTGTTAAAGCGCAATGAGTTTTCAATATCCAATTGAGAAATATCGCCACGTACTTTACCTGCCGAAGGATTAGCCAATGTGTTTTCTAAAATAGTAGTTGTTCCAACTGCATTTACGTTTCCAATTGCAGAACGAATACCGCCACCATTTTTTATAGAAACTCTTACTTGATTGTCATACTGACGAGCATACCATAAGTTGGCATCGGCAGTTAAGTTTCCAAAGTTGGTTTCTTCTGTTCTTACCAAGTTTCTTCTACCTTCTAAGAACACATTTGATTTACCAAATTTGTTACCATCTTTCGAGTTGATAACAGCAGAAATAGCAGTAGTTAATGTTCTCACTGCACCTGCTTTGGTTCCATTTGCAAAGGCTGCACTGTATGTTCCCCATAAGCTAGTAACCATAGCTGTATCGGCAGCATAAGCACCATTTATATTTGAATCTAATAAGTTTGGTAGTAATTTTCCTTCTGAATCAAAATTACAAACAAAACGGCCAATATATTTCCATTCGCTAGTTGTATTTAAGATGGCCAATGGGTCATTATCGTTGTTTACCGTTAAAATAGGATATCTATCTGCAACAGGAATTCCAGCTCTTAATCTGTCATTGCCATCGGCACATAATGAATGTGAACCACCAGCAATAATAATATCAACACCTTTTAATAAAGGAGCCAAGGCTTTTTCATTGGCTAATTGTTGCAAATGGCTCATCACAATAATTTTATTGATACCCATTGCTCTTAATGAGTCAATAACTGGTTGTAATACTGCTGCTAATGCAGGCATATTATCGCTCCCTCCACTTATAACAGTGGTAGCACCTGGAGATGAAATAGAGGCTAATACCTGTGTAGTAGCACCAACTATACCAATTCTTTCACCATTCATTTCTATAATAGCCGAAGGGGCAATTCCCTTCTTTTGGCTATTGGCCGTTATGGTTGGAGATGTTTTAAAACTATCAACTGATAAGCGTTGGTTGGTAGTTAAATAACTTAAATTAATATCGTTGCTAAAGTTTAAGTTAG
>JANMIV010000392.1:0-4532 GCA_031375995.1 Bacteroidota bacterium | reverse complement strand
GCTGTATACCGCTCCACCAGCGCATGGCCCCATGATGGCAGAAATTTGAGGAATTACGCCACTAGCCATCGTGTTTTTATAAAATATATCGGCATAGCCACCCAAAGAAACAACTCCTTCTTGAATACGTGCTCCCCCGCTGTCATTTAAACCTATTAATGGAGCACCATTTTTCATGGCTAAATCCATTAGTTTACAAATTTTTTCAGCATGGGTTTCTGATAACGAGCCTCCAAAAACGGTGAAATCTTGGGAAAATGCATATACTAAACGACCATTTATGGTTCCGTAACCAGTAATAACACCATCGCCCAAAAACTGTTGGTTTTCCATTCCAAAGTCTTTTGACCGATGCATTACAAAAGCACCAATTTCTTCAAAACTTCCTTCATCAAACAGAAAATGGATGCGTTCTCTTGCCGTAAGTTTTCCTTTTTTATGCTGTGAGGCTATTCTGTCTGTGCCTCCGCCTAGTAATGATTGATCTCTTAATTCTTGTAACTGTGTGCGTTTATTCATTGTGTTTATAAGAAGTTCGCAAAATAGCATTTTACTTTAAATGCTTTTTTGTTTTTACTTCACATGAAACACACATTTTTTAGCCTTTTTTTTAAAATAAAGTGCTTAATTGCAATATATAAAATATGGCTAAAAGTATTGTTTTACATATACGGAATATGGTAAGCTCAAGATGTATTTCTATTGTGCATGATTTGCTTGAAAATATTCCAGATATTGTTATTGATAAAGTATATTTGGGTGCAGCTCAAATTACAGTTGATAGGGGAAGCATTGATTTAATAGCGCTCCAAAAAAAACTCCAAGAAAACAGTTTTGACCTCATATTTGATAAAGAAGCGGCATTGCTTGAATCTATTAAAGTAGCTGTTTTAGAAATGACTTATTATGGGAATAATCTAAATACTATTATAAGAAACTCTGATTATTTGAGTGATAAATTAGCACATCCTTATGTTTATTTAAGTAAACTATTTAGCGAGCGAACCAATACTACACTTGAACGATATATTATAATTGTAAAAATAGAAAGAGTAAAAGAATTGTTGAGTTATAATGAAATGACTTTAAGTGAAATTTCTTATCAAATGGGATATAGCAGTGTGCAGTATCTGAGTAACCAATTTAAGCAAATTACCAATTATTCTGTGAGTGAATACAAAGGATTACCAGTAAAACCGCGTACTCCGCTCGATCAGTTAATATAATACATCTGCTATTGTTATATAATTGTCATGGGTTTTGGGTGTATGTTTTAAAATTTTATAACTAATTGTTTTAATACTATAACATTTCTTTTTGTAACATTATGTTTGTTTGTATTGTAGAATTGCAATTAGCTATTCTCTTATAAATACCAAAGCTCATGAAAATAAAAAAGAATGTAGCCATTAGCGAATCAGGATTTATTTTTAATCCTACTACAGGAGATTCGTTTAGTACTAATCCAATTGGATTAGAAATCATCAGAATGCTTAAAGAAGATAAAAGCAAGGATGAAATCCGTAAAACTATTTTATCAAAATACGTGACGGATGAATCTACGTTTGAAAAGGATTATTATGATTTTGCAATGATGTTGCAAAATAATCAAGTCGCTGACGACAGTGAATAGTTTATTCATTTAATACTCAAAAGCATGAAACAAAAAATAACGGTAGCCGTATCTGGACTCAATAATATTGATAGTCCAGGACCTGGAATACCCGTAATAAGGGCACTTAAGGAAAGTAACGACTTTAAGGTTCGAATTATTGGATTAAGCTATGAAACACTCGAACCTGGTTTATATATGCATGATTTGGTTGATAAATCATATCAAATTCCTTTGCCTGGATCGGGTATTGATTCATTAATGGAGCGCTTATATTACATACATGAACAAGAAAAAATAGATGTAATTATACCCAATTTTGATGCTGAATTAGCTAACTTTATGAAAATAGAGTCTAGACTTAAATCAGATTTAGGGATAAGTATGTTTTTACCAACGCAAGAGCAGTTTGACGAACGCCATAAAGCGAATTTGTACGAGTTTGGAGAAAAGCATGGTGTAAGTGTGCCTTTTAGTAAAATGATGTTTAGTACCAATGAAATTCCAGCAATTGCTACTGAATTTTCATATCCGATGGTAGTTAAGGGTAAATTTTATGAAGCATATATTGCATACAATCCGGAGCAAGTAGCTAATTATTTCAATAAATTAAGTGCTAAATGGGGTTTACCAATTATAATACAGGAATATGTATTTGGAAGTGAGGTAAATGTTACTGCATTGGGCGATGGAAAAGGAAATGCAATAAGTGCAGTTCCCATGCGCAAATTGTTTATTACGGATAAGGGTAAAGCTTGGGCAGGTATTTCCCTAGATGATGATGAGTTAGTAAATATAGCAAAGAATGTAATTTCTTCATCAAAATGGCGAGGAGGAATGGAGCTAGAATTTATAAAAACGGCAGAGAACAAGTATTATTTATTAGAAATAAATCCCCGTTTTCCTGCTTGGGTATATTTGGCCGCAGGCTGTGGACACAATCAACCCGAAGCACTTGTAAAATTGGCTTTAGACCAAGAAGTAGCACCTTTTGGTGCTTATGAAATAGGTAAAATGTTTGTGAGATACTCTTATGACATGATTGTTGATTTAAAGGAGTTTGAACAAATATCAACGGTAGGGGAACTTTAAAAAATGCTTCTAGCTTCTAGCAGAAAGCCGCTAGCTTCTAGCAAATACAAATACAAATACAAAAAGTAAAATTAAATTTAACCAAGTAAACAAAATTAACCAGAGGCCAGCAGCCAGCTGCCAGAGGCTTAAAAAATATAAAACCAATGGAAAAAATGAGATATGAAAGACCAGTAATAAAAAAGTTAAATACTGGCGTAATGAACAAATACGGTACTCGTACTGAATATACTCCATTTACCAATATTGATGGAGCTAAGGTAAAAGATCTTATTGCAGAGTTTGGATCACCATTGTTTGTAATGAGTGAGCAAACTATTCGCAAAACTTATAAAGATGCGGTGCGTGCATTTACTACCCGTTATCCAAAGGTTCAGTTTGCATGGAGTTATAAAACACACTATAACAATGCTATTTGTAGCGTTTTTCACCAAGAAGGTAGTTGGTCGGAAGTGGTATCAGGCTTTGAGTACAATAAAGCTTTATTAAATGGGGTGCCTGGTAATAAAATTATATTTAATGGCCCAGATAAAACGGATGAAGATTTAATTTTGGCTATCAATAATGAGTCTATGATACATATTGATCATTTGGATGAATTGTACCGCATTATTGAATTGGTAGACGAGTTAAAGAAACGCCCAAAAGTGGCTATTCGAGTAAATATGGATACGGGTGTTTACCCTATGTGGGATAGATTTGGTTTCAACTATGAAAGTGGACAGGCGTGGGACGCTATCAATAAAATTATTTTAACAGATAAAATGGATTTGATAGGTTTGCATACGCATATTGGCACATTTATGCTAACCCCAAGTGCTTATGCCGTAGCTGCTACTAAATTATCTGATTTGGCTTACCATATCAAAGCAAAGTTTGGTAAAAATATTACTTATATTGATATGGGAGGTGGATTTGCTTCTCGCAATACACTTAAAGGCTCTTACTTAATGGGAGCAGATACTGTTCCTACGTTTGATGATTATGCAGAAGCAATTTGTTCTGCCTTACTCAATTCTGACTACAGTAAAGATGAATTGCCTTTGCTAATTTTAGAAAGTGGACGTTCTTTGGTTGATGATGCTGGTTATTTATTGGGCACCGTGCTAGCCAACAAACGCTTAAGTGATGGACGTAAAGCCACAATTATGGATTTTGGTGTCAATTTACTATTTACCTCATTTTGGTATGAACATAAAATTTCCCCAGCACAGGAGTTTAGTCATTATACGGAAGATTCAGTGATATATGGACCCTTATGTATGAATATTGATGTAATAAGGGAGAATGTAACATTACCTCCAATGAAAAAAGGAGATAATGTGGTAGTGCATACCGTAGGTGCTTATAATATGACACAATGGATGCAGTTTATATCAATGAGACCTAATGTGGTAATAATTGATACAGAAGGAAAGCCTCATTTGATAAGAAAAAAAGAAACTTTGGAATACATGAATAGTTTAGAGGTAACACCAGACTATTTAAAAAAGTTTAAGTTATAATTCAATCATTTAATCAGTTATGGCAGCAAAATAATATGTCGGGCATGTTTGCTCGACATCATTATTTCTTTATCTTACCCCCAATTTGAAACAATTATTTTCAAAATACAATCTAACAAACCACGTAAATGGCTTTATTAATAGCTATGCACAGCTTTTTTTGGCTGATAGCAGACTTTTTGCGCTATTGATACTGTTGGCTTCTTTTATAGATGTGTATATTGGCTTGTTTGGTGCTTTTGCTGTAATTGTTACTAATATTATAGCGCATATACTAAATTATAATCAAACCTATATTAGCAAGGGGTATTATGGTTTTAATA
>JANMIV010000384.1:0-6380 GCA_031375995.1 Bacteroidota bacterium | reverse complement strand
CTGCGCCAAAAGTATTATCCACTATTAAAGGAATATTGTTGTTTTTAGCTATGGCGGCAATCTTTTCAAAATCTGGAATATTTAAGGCTGGATTACCAATAGTTTCTAAGTAAATAGCTTTGGTTTTTGAATCTATAAGCGTTTCATAGCTTTGCACATCTTCATCATTGGCAAACCTTACTTCTATTCCCAAACGTTTAAAGGCTACCTTAAATTGATTATAAGTTCCTCCATACAAAAAAGAGGTGCTAATAAAATTGTCGCCTGCTTGCAAAATATTATTAAGCGCAATAAACTGTGCGGCTTGGCCAGAGGCTACTGCTACTGCGGCTACTCCTCCTTCTAATGCTGCAATGCGCTTTTCAAACACATCAGTAGTTGGATTCATTAAGCGGGTATAAATGTTACCAAATTCCTTCAAGCCGAATAAATTAGCGGCATGTGCTGCATCGTTAAATACATACGAAGCAGTTTGGTAAATGGGAACTGCTCTTGAGTTAGTAGCTGAATCTACTGCTTGTCCTGCATGTAATTGCAGTGTTTCAAATTTTAAGTTTTTTGTTGTCATGTTTTTGTTGTTTAAGTTTGATTGTTTTAATTTATTTTGATTTTTAGGCATAAAAAAAGCCCCCTCGAATGGTTGCGAGAAGGCTTTTTGTTGGGTTATTTTAAAGTAATTTTTTTACTCCAAATACAAATATCCTTTCGCAAAATAGTGCATGCAGCAACACATACACATCATGTGCATAGCATGGTTTAAAGCGTTTAGGTTATTTATTCTATTTGTTTTCATTTTTTGATTGCTTGCTTTTGGATTTTTTAAGACATAAAAAAAGCCTCTCAATAATTTTGAGAGGCTTTACTAAGTATAAGTTTATAAAAACTAGTGCATACAAGTAAAGTGCCCCTCTTTATGAGAACACATACACATCATACACATTGTTTTTGTTAAATTCATTTTATTACCGTGCTGCAAGTATAGTGCATATCTTTTCAAAATTACAAGTATTCTTTTTCTTAAAAATAAACGAATGCTGTTTTTTAATCCTTATCATGCAGTAAATTAAGCGTTTAAAAAATGAATTATAAAAACACTTAGCTATCATTTCTTTTTTATTTGCTTTCTGCTGCTCAATATATAAAACGGTAGCTTCCCGTTCTGTTCCCTAGGTTATATTTAGCTTTTAAATGAGCAATATTTTCTGCTATTTGCGGTGTTTTAAAAGTACAAAATGAGCGATATAAAAAAGCATATAACAGATAGTGGTATTGAAATAAATGAGTTGTATAAACCCAATGGTTCAATAATAGACAATGAGGCATCTGGCGTGTTTCCATATACCCGTGGTGTGCAGGCAGACATGTATAGAGGTCGTTTATGGACTATGCGGCAATATGCTGGTTTTTCAACAGCAGAAGAATCAAATAAACGGTATAAATACTTGTTGGAAAATGGAACAATGGGACTGTCCGTAGCCTTTGATTTGCCTACACAAATTGGTTATGATAGCGACCATGTAATGAGCGAAGGAGAGGTGGGAAAAGTAGGAGTTGCCATTGATAGTTTGCGCGATATAGAAACCCTGTTTGACGGCATACAATTGCAGGATATAACTACCAGCATGACCATCAATGCAACCGCTTCTACTCTATTGTCATTTTACATTGCCTTAGCTAAAAAGCAAGGGGCTGATATCAAAAAGATTTCTGGTACCATTCAAAACGACATTTTAAAAGAGTATGCTGCAAGAGGAACTTACATTTATCCACCTAAACCCAGTATGCGTATTATTACAGATATTTTTGAGTACTGTAGCCATGAAGTTCCAAAGTGGAATACCATTTCAATAAGTGGTTATCACATAAGAGAGGCAGGAAGCACCGCAGTACAAGAAATTGCTTTTACCTTGGCCAATGCTAAAGCATACACGGAAGCTGCTATTGCCAAAGGTTTAGACATAAATGTATTTGGGCAACGCCTTTCGTTTTTCTTTAATGCGCACAACAATTTTTTTGAAGAAATAGCCAAATTTAGGGCGGCACGCAGAATGTGGGCTAAAATAGCCAAAGACCTAGGAGCAACCAATCCAAAAGCAATGATGTTGCGTTTTCATACGCAAACGGGTGGCAGCACTTTGCAAGCACAGCAAGCTGAAAACAATATTGCTCGTGTAACCCTGCAAGCTTTGGCTGCGGTAATGGGAGGTACACAAAGTTTGCATACCAATGGTTTTGATGAGGCATTAAGTTTACCTACCGAGGCGGCAGCGCGCACCGCCTTGCGTACACAACAAATTATAGCTTTTGAGAGTGGGGTAATAGATACGGTTGATCCTTTAGGAGGTAGCTATTTTGTAGAGGAACTCACCAATCAAATAGAAGCAGAGGCATGGAAATATATAGCCAGAATTGATGCCATGGGAGGTAGCGTAAATGCCATAGAAGAAGGTTATATGCAAAATGAAATAGCGATGGCTAGCTATAAATACCAAACCGACATAGAACGCAATGAAAAAATAATTGTGGGTGTAAATAAATTTACTGTTAAGGAAGAAGTAAATCCACCTGCTTTTAGGGTAGATGACAACATTAGAATACAACAAATACAAAGGATAAACCAATTGAAACTAGAGCGAGATAATGCAGAAGTTGCTAGCTGCCTTGAGCGCTTAAAAGAAGCTGCCAAAAACAATACCAATGTAATGCCCCACATAATTGATGCAGTAGAAAAATATACTACTTTAGGTGAAGTAGCAGATGCGTTTAGAGATGTATTTGGGGAGTACAAGGCCTAGTTATTAATGTTTTAAAAAAAGGAAGTTTTAAAATAACAAAATATTTATACCTTGCAACTAGTGGAACAGCAAGTAACACCTAAAGAAAAAATACTTAAAAAAGTAAGGCAAGCACTCACTTTTAAAGGCAAAAATCAGTATGTAAACATTGATTTAGATAGCAACGTTTATGTGCAGCCTGATAAAGACGAAACCTTGGTGGAAGTTTTTGCCAAACAGTTTACTACTGTTAATGGAGAGTTCATTTATTGTAGCAATCAATTTGATTTTTTAGACAAACTAATTACCCTATTGGAGCAAAGGAAATGGAAACATTTCTTTTGTTGGGAGCACCATTTACAGGATATGCTAAAAGATACGGGCATTGCTTTTTCCCATAGAAAAGAGTCTTTAGATAAGGTACAAGGTGCTCTTACATCTTGCGAAGCATTGATAGCCCGCACTGGAACTATTTTGGTAAGCTCAAGTGCAAATAGTCGAGCATTGACCATTTGGCCTCCGGTTCACATTGTAATGGCTAAAAAATCGCAAGTGGTAATGGAGATGAAAGATGGCTTTCAATTGATAAAAAATCGTTACGGCAAAAGTACGCCCACAATGCTCAGTTTTATTACAGGGCCTAGCAGAAGTACTGATATAGAGAACACCCTTGTAATTGGAGCGCATGGCCCAACTGAAGTTTTTGTATTTGTAATTGATGATGAGAAGAAGGACTAAGCAATAGCTGGTAAAGTGCAAAAAAAAGTATATTTCATATCAGACTTTCATTTAGGCATCCCTTCAATGGCTGAAAGTATGCAGCGTGAAAAGAGAATTATCCGCTTTTTAAATGAAATTCAGCCCAACTGCCAAGAACTGTATATTGTAGGAGATATTTTTGATTTTTGGTTTGAATTCAAAACAGTAGTGCCAAAAGGTTTTGTGCGACTATTGGCAAAACTTGCCGATTACACTGATAATGGAATACCTGTACACGTATTTCATGGCAACCATGATCTATGGCAATTTGGTTATTTAGAGCAAGAAATAGGCTGTGTGGTGCATAGTAAACCCATTATAAAAACCATAGCAGGTAAAAAATTATATATAGGGCACGGAGATGGTTTAGGACCCCAGCAATACAAGTTTAAGTTAATACTGAGTATATACAGAAACTGGTTTTTTCAGCGGCTATTTGCTTTTTTTCACCCCAATATAGGTATTGGCATAGCCAATTGGTTTAGCCATAAAAGCAAGCAAAAAACATATACAGATAACCATTCTTTCTATGGTGAAAATGAGTTTTTAATTAAGCATGCTCGTAGCTTCCTAGTATTCGAAAAAATAGATTATTTTATTTTCGGACACAGACATTTACCCATGATATACCCATTAAATAAGGATAGTCAATACATTAACCTAGGCGATTGGATAGAATATGACACCTACTTAATGCTTGACGAATCAGGCATTGAGTTAAAAAGCTACACCAATCCAACACAAGTGTTTGTTTACAACAATCAATAATGTTTAATACCTGCAAACATATAAAACGTTATATCCAACTATTGCTGGTTGTTTTATGTGTTTACTTCATTCATCCAACCAATGCATTTACTCAAAATTTTGACAGTATCCAATTAGTCAAAACATTTGAACTTAGTGCCAAATACCTAAAAGCGGATGATTTGGGAAATATTTATGCCGTGTCGCCTACCAATCAATTGTATAAATACAGCAGCCAAGGTAAACTCTTGGCAACACTTAATTACAATTATACAGGCAATATTACCAGTATAGATGCAAGCAATCCCATGGAAATCTATATTTTTTACAAAGAAATAAACAGGGTGGTTTTTTTGGATAATAATTTAGCTTTTAGAGGTGAAATGGATTTGTCAAAGTATAATATTGTGCAAGCCTCTGCAATAGGTCGCAGTTTTGATAATGGATTATGGGTTTATGATTTAGGCGACTTACAATTAAAGAGATTAGATAAAGAAGGAAATTTATTTCAAAGTTCAGGCAATATCAAACAATTCTATCAAATAGATTTTATACCAAACTTACTGATTGATAACAATAAATTAGTAGTATTAGCAAACGACAGTGTTTGTTTGTTTTTTGATGTATTTGCATCCTTTATAAAAAGATTCAAAATAGGATTTTCTAATACCATTCAAGTAAATACAACCCATTTATTACAACAGAGTGGCAACAAACTGAATATTTATGATTTAAAGTTAGGTGTTGTAAAGACAATAAAACCAATAGACACTAAATATACTCCTAAATGGGTTTATGCAGGTAAGGAAATTTCGTATTTGTATGATGGCATTAATTGCTATATTTTCAGCCATCGACAGTAAAGAACTACTCTAATGTTATGGACTTACTAAGTGCAAACCTATGTTAAAATACATTGCATTTGATAACGTATTGTCCATATAATAGTCCTTTTTATCGCCTATTACACGAAGTATATCTCCATCATCCACATTAAAGTTATAGTTTAAACGCATACCCACTTGTGCGCTAAACCATATAAATCCAGAAACTGCCCTTTCAAAAGTAATTCTAGGTCTTATCTCGCTTCTGCGTAATTGTAAATTTCCGTAAGGAGAATTACTTAATTTGCTTTGATCTATAATGCGATAACTATTTCCTTCTAATTCATAGCCTATAAATAAAATATTTCTTGGGTTAAAGCTTCTTCTAAGTGCTAATCTAGCCGGGAATAAAGCTTCTATACCCCACTTCCTATTCTCAAAAGTATGGTTAAATAAAATAAGTGGAATATAGCCCAATGCTCCTGGGCGGTAGGTGCGACTAACACCAAATGCAATAATAGATCTATCGTTTCTTTTTATTCCATAAAAGGCAGCGACCGTATAAGTAGGCGTTTGAAGGTATTCACCTAGTTTTTCATTATTTAATTGAAAAGCTCCATTTGCATCTGCCGAAGCAAAAGCCAATAGGAATTTTTTATCATTTAATGGCTTAAAAACGGTGGTATTAATACCCATTGTAGTTAGTCCATTTTGAATGAGTTGATTGGTAAAATAAGATGACTGATCGTATTGACTGGTATTATAAGTAGTACTAGCATAATTAGCTCCTGCCGTAACAAGCCATTTGGTATTTGAGATAACAGGCACATTTGCCGCCAGTCTAAGCCCACCGGAACCATTTATACTGGTATTGGCATTTTGACGGAATGGGTCGGTGTGATTTAAATCTTGCCCTAATCCGTAATCGTAACCTATACTTAACAACTTATTTGGACTTTGCCCTAGTACCTTTGATGTACAATATCGTTTTACTTCTGGAGCTGGCTCCACATTTGCATATTCACTAAAATCTATTTCTTCCACTTTTGCAGTATCTATTTGACCGAAAGCAAGAAAAGGAATACACGTAGTCATTAAAAGGAGTTGTTTTTTCATAAAGTAAACCATATAACAAGCCAAATTAACATTTTGTTTTAAAAATAACCAATCATTTAATTCATTTTAACAAAAAAGCCGGCTCAATGAGCTGGCTTTTTTGTTATTGACACTTCAGTTTGCCTATTTGTTTATCACAAACGATTTGCTGTAAGTACCT
>JANMIV010000369.1:0-1395 GCA_031375995.1 Bacteroidota bacterium | reverse complement strand
CACATCAGGCGAAACACCAGGTTGCAATTCGATAGAAACTTCAACATCTTTTGCGGTGTTGTCCACCACTTTTTTGACTTTTATTTTCCCTTTATCATTCGCACTCAAAATGCTGTTGATGAGCGTTTCGGTCGTCACACCATAAGGTAACTCCTTGACTAACAGCGTTTTATTATCGTGTTTTACGATTTTTGCACGTACACGAATTTTTCCACCACGTTGCCCATCGTTGTAATCTCTTACATCTACCGTTCCGCCACCTTCAAAATCAGGGAACAGTTCTGGTGCTTTTCCTTTCAAAACTTTGATACTTTCTCGTATCAATTCTATGAAATTATGCGGCATAACCTTCGTAGAAAGTCCCACCGCAATACCTTCAACACCTGATGCCAAAAGCAAAGGAAATTTCATAGGCAAACCAATCGGCTCTCTTTTGCGACCGTCATAACTCACTTGCCACTTCGTAGTGTCGGCATTAAAAGCGACCTCTAAGGCAAACTTCGTCAAACGAGCCTCTATATAACGTGCGGCAGCTGCACCATCGCCCGTACGAGGATCGCCCCAGTTTCCTTGTGGGTCTATCAGTAAGTTTTTTTGACCAATATTGACCAAGGCATCGCCAATCGCAGCATCTCCGTGCGGATGATATTGCATCGTCTGCCCAATAATATTTGCCACTTTATGATAACGACCATCGTCCATTTCCTTCATCGCATGAAGGATGCGTCGCTGAACAGGTTTCAAACCATCAACAATACCAGGAACAGCACGTTCCAAAATAACATAACTCGCATAATCCAAGAAATAATCTTGATACATGCCCGAAAGCGTCAAAACGCTATCTTCTCCTTTATTTTTATTCGATTCTACCAGCATAATAATACATCAAAAAAACCAATATGATTTAATCTTGCGCAAATATACAACTTTTTTTAAAATAAAATAAAACATTTGTTTTAAAATATAAAAAATATTTAAAGATATTGTTTTGTGATAAATAATTGCTTAATGGGAGTTTGTGATAGATGTAAAATTGTGGTAGAGTTTGGGCTTCGTTGATGCGTGGCGAAAAAATCAACACAAGGTGGAAAAACTTTTTTATTTAAAAAAAATGGTTTATATTTGCAATATAAAATCCAAACGAAGTACGCATTTTGTATAGTTTGCTTTTATAAATTTTTAAAAAAATAACTAAACAATTGATTTATAAATAGTTACGTATTTTTATTTACTTTAAAGTGCGTATATTTATAAGTTGTACAAAAGGCGGCTACGCCAGCCTTTTGTACAACGAGGTGCGGCTGCACCGCAGTTGCACAAAGTGCGGCTATCGCCAGCCCTTCGTACAACTACGGTTTTGTGAAATTGAAAAATCTTTTCACTATCGTTCAAAAT
>JANMIV010000353.1:0-4016 GCA_031375995.1 Bacteroidota bacterium | reverse complement strand
GAAGGTATTGTTGCAGGTGGTGGTGTTGCTTTTATACGTGCTATTGACGCTTTGGCTGATTTAAAAGGAGCCAATGAAGATGAAAATACAGGTATTCAAATTATTCGTAGAGCGTTAGAAGAGCCTTTACGCACAATTGTTGCCAATGCAGGTGGCGAAGGTTCTGTAGTTGTAAATAAAGTACGTGAAGGTAAAGACGACTTTGGTTACAACGCACGCACAGAAGTTTATGAAAACCTAATTGCTGCAGGTGTAATAGACCCTACTAAAGTAAGCCGTGTGGCATTACAAAATGCTGCAAGTGCTGCTGCTATGATTTTAACTACTGAATGTGCTTTAGTTGAAGAAAAAGAAGCTTCATCTCCTGCTCCTGCTGGTATGCCAGGTGGAATGGATGGCATGTACTAATTTAAAGTACTAAGAAAATGAACAAAGAAAGCCCAAAACACGCTGTTTTGGGCTTTTTAAATTCCTTGTAATCAGGTAAACAATTGATCTGGGCATAAAAAAATTTGTAAAAATCAAGTTAAAGATGTTTTTTGCTGTACATTTAAAACTAAAGAATAATGAAAAAACTTTTATCAATCGCAAGCGTGCTAGTACTAATGGTTATTGCTAGCACCAGTTCAGTTAAGGCTGAAAACTACGTAATTAATGATGCTGCTGTGGAAGCGGCATTTACCTCTGCAACTGCAGAACCAATGAGTGTTGATTTTATCAATGCCACTATTCCTAACATTCCAACAGAACAAGCTAAAGTAACAGGTGGTAGCAATCCTTGGGTAGCTTTTGCATTAGCTTTTGTAATCGGACAATTAGGTATTCATCGCTTTTATTTAGGAACCGCTACTTTAACTGGTGTTGGTTACATTTTAACTTGCGGTGGTTGCGGAGTTGTAGCTACTGTTGACTGGATTATATTATTAGTAGGTGCTATTAAGAATGATATTGGCAAATACGAGGATAACACTAAGTTCTTTATGTGGTAATATTTAATATTTTCAAAGGAAGGTCTAAGTATATTTTATACTTAGACCTTTTTTATTTTATGTGGTTTTAGTTGAGCAATTCAATTATCTTATTGTTCAGTTTTTGGTTAATTTCGTTGGTTTTTTTTGTATTGAATTTATCTACATTGCTTTCTGTATATTCAATTCCTCCTTTATAAAACAAGTAAGAAATAATAAAACCAGTAAAAACACTAGTTGCGTAATAACCATTATAAACATTATAAGCCCCCCATGTTAGTCCAGTTAAAATAAAAGTAGTATTCACAACTCCATGTAAAGTTTTCCCGATATACATTTGCCCTGTTCCTGGTAAAAATGTCTGTAATGCTTGGGCAGTTTTTTTACTTTTGGGTTTATAACTTACAGCAGTGTTATACCAATTATTAATGGTATTGGAATCTATTTTATTTTTGGTGTTTGCTATAAGCAAAGCTTTGGCTTCGAGCCATTTTGCCGATTTATGCAAATTTAAAATCTCCAAAAGAAGTAACTTATTGCTGTAAGAAGAATCGGCAATGAAATATTTTATTTTGTTGATGTTGAGCTCTACCTCGGCATAGTTATTACTCAAATAGTTTAAAATGGATAGTTGGTAATAATGAATAAATTTAAGGGAATCAATTAGATCGTTTTCATTAATTCTAGCCAAGGTTTCTGTAGCTTTGGTATATATTTTTTGCTTTTTTAAATACATTGCCTTCTCAAATAGCAATGTGTTTTTTACAAGAGTATTTTCAACTTCGTATATGCGTTGTTCAAATAGGAGTTCTACCTGTTTTTCGTATTTACTATTATATAAACTATCCGCAATTTTTATAGTTTGCCCACTAGTTATAATAGTTGCGCAGCATAATATTGCACTGTAAAAGTATTTCATTCTTTTTGTCAATTTTTTCCTCCTTTCTGCTTTTATGAATATAATGATAACTAGCGAAAATATTTCCAATATAAAATAATGAAGTAAGGGCAGAGAATGAAATAAAACGTGCGGAATAAAGACCGCTTTTATAATAACTTTCCAGCAAAATAAGGCTTAATGGAACATGTGTTAAGAAAGTACCTAAGCCATCATAAGGTTTACCTCCATATACCTTGCCTAATCCAGGCAGCATGGCAGATAAACTAGCAGCTATGAGTGCGTTTTTTTGTTTTTTTTGCGTTTTCTTTTTCCATTTATTCAACGATAGCTGCAATTCATTGTAATAAAACAGGGAATCTTGTACATGCACAATTAAACTATCATACGCTTTTGAATTTGAATGAATAAGCGCAATGGAAGCCAAAGTGATTACTTTGATTTGTTCAAATACAGTGTCGCCTTTAAGAGTTAATAGTTCATTTTGGATGTATTTTTCAGAGCTATCTAAATAAACTAAACCAATGGATTTATACATCAAGGCTTGATTGATAAACGAAGCTTGTGGCGAGACTTTATTGAATGCGGTAACAGACTCTTTGAACTGTTTATTATTGAAAAATATTTTGCCAAGGTAAAAGTGAATACTGTCAGTTGCTACAATATTATTTTCATTTTTCGCACAATTATCTAAATATATTGTAGCTAAAGAGGTTTCTTTTTGCGCTAATAAATGATTAAGAAAACCAAAGCTGAATACTGTTTGAGCAATACAAAAAAAGGGCAAGAAAGATATACAAAAGAGAAAAAGTAGTTTTTTCATATCTAGTGTTTACATCCGTAATCCTCGGCAGGGTCGTCAAATTTATGCCATTTGTTCAGTTTTTTTAAGTCCAAGTCTAATAAGGTAATTCTGTTGCATTTTTGCACCCTATCAGCCGCTAAAAACATGCCTTTAATTAAACCATATTTTTTTATACATGCTTTAGCATATTCACTGCACGAAGGGGTAAATAAGCAACTGGCATTTACTTGGGTAGAAACTACGTTTTGATAAAAAAACATGAGGCTAGAAAAAGTAAGGTTAATTGGACTATACGTTTGCCATTTACTCTTATTTAAGTTGCTATAAGGTCTTATGTATAGCTTTTTGATAGCTGTAGAATCCTTTTGTTTAATTAATATCAAATCGGAGCTGTCAATTTGAGCCTTACAAACAAAACTTACTAGTAATATTGATAAACTTAAAAATAGTCTCATTTTTTGTCGTTTTTAATTACTTTAGCATTGGCGGGAATCGTATAGTCAAAATAAGAGTTATTGACAGATTCATTCACTCTTATATTAGAATAGACCGTTTTTTCAATGGTAGAATCGCCTTTTTCAGAATATTCAATATGGGTAATAGCTAAAGGAAAATGATAGTTTAGAACTTTGGTATAATTATAGTAATAGCTTCTTTTGATAACAAAGTTTTTGTTGTTTATAAATTTCAGAAATATAGGTTTGGACTGCTGGTAAACGAGTTCAACAGAACTAAACAATTTCATATATTGAGCTGGGGGTAGCCAGGTTGTTATTAATAAGCCATTTTCAAATTTAGAGGTGCTTAATTTGAAGCCTAATGAACGTAAACCCAATTCATTGTTTTTATCTTTTAAGAAGAAATAAAGCGAAGATGTTTCTGTTCCTTGTGTAAAATTATATTCTTTATAAACTTGGTTTTCTGTCGGATCATAAATGCTTAAATCGCCTTTTGTATTGTTTACAATAATGGCTTCAAAAGGCTTTAACACATGAGTAACCATTTTTCCTTCTGTATTATAATAAATATTAGAGTTGGTAATAATTAGTTTGCCATTGGCTACTTTTTTGCTTTGCATAGTTAGGCTAATCCTATCAAAGTTTTCATTATTGGTTCTAAAACTAGAGAAAGTAAAAACTAAAAAAACTGTAAGCAAAACTAATTGCTTACAGTTTTTAAATGGTATTAGATTGAATGCTTTATTTAGCATAGTTAACAGATCGTCTTTCTCTTATTACGGTTACTTTTATTTGACCAGGGTAGGTCATTTCTGTCTGAATTCGATTGGACAATTGCAAAGAAATCATTTCTGACTCTTCATCGCTTATTTTTTCGCTTTCTACCA
>JANMIV010000343.1:0-1841 GCA_031375995.1 Bacteroidota bacterium | reverse complement strand
ACACGTTTGTTTTTGCGTACTGCAGAGTTTTTGTGGCAAGAGGGTCATACTGCGCACGCAACTAAAGAAGAGGCATTGGCTGAAACCCGTCAAATGTTGGAGGTATATGCTGATTTTGCTGAGAATATAATGGCAGTTCCTGTAATAAAGGGTATTAAAACGGAGAATGAGCGTTTTGCGGGAGCTGATGAAACTTTTTGTATAGAAGGATTGATGCAGGATGGAAAAGCTTTGCAAATGGGAACAAGCCATTTTTTAGGTCAGAATTTTGCCAAAGCGTTTGATGTAAAATTTGTAAGTAAGGAAAATGTAAAGGATTACGTTTGGGCAACAAGTTGGGGTGTATCAACTCGCTTAATGGGTGCATTGATAATGTGCCATAGTGATGATGAGGGATTGGTTTTACCTCCCAAACTAGCCCCAATTCAGGTGGTAATTGTTCCTATTACTGGTAAAAAAGAAGAGGAAAAGGCTTTGGTTTTAGCCAAAGCAAATGAGTACTATAATGCTTTAAAGGCAAATGGTATTTTGGTTAAATTGGACGATAGAGATGGTATTTCGCCTGGTTTTAAATTTGCAGACTATGAATTAAAAGGAGTGCCTATACGAATTGCTATTGGTGCCAGAGATGTAGCTGCAGGCAATGTAGAATTGGCTAGAAGGGATATAAAAACAAAAGAAGTGGTCAGTGCTGAAAATTTAACAGCTACCATTAGTAATTTGCTAAATGAAATTCAAGAAAATATATACAAACGAGCCTTAGATTATAGAACTGCGCATATTCATATTGCAAATAAGTGGGATGAGTTTATGGATGGTATTGAGAGTAAAACAGGTTTTGTAAGCGCACATTGGGACGGAACTAGTGAAACAGAAGAAAAAATTAAGGAACTTAGTAAAGCAACAATTCGTTGTATTCCTTTAAATAATTTGCAAGAAGAAGGTATTTGTGTATTGACAGGAAAACCATCAACACAGCGCGTTTTATTTGCAAAAGCGTACTAAAACAAGCAATCAATAATAAAAAAAGCAGCCATTGGCTGCTTTTTTTATTTCCAAAAGCCTTGAGCAATTAAGTAGGGTAGTAAAACATACAATACCAAACCCTTTACTAAGAAAAACATAAATCCCCAAAAGCCTAATTTTTTTATATAGCCTAGCCATTTCCACCTTTTGTTATGCGGAACCGGACATTCTAACGGTTTTGTTTGCTTTTTATCAATTACTTGCACTTTGCAATTTTAAAGATTGTTTTCGTAATTTTTATCCTGATTTTTCTTTGATAACTATGCTTTTCTGTTTTGTAGCCAGTTGCTGCTGCTACCTTCTGCTACTTTTTGAGTAGCATTTATTTCTCCTTTAAAGAAAAGTTCCCCAGCTGCAAAAGCGGTAGCTTCCGTATAATTTGTTTCGTTTTTTAAATACTCTGGTTTAAAATAGTTGTCAATAAACTTAGTATCAAAATGGCCGCTGGTAAAAGCAGGGTGTTGCATGGCAAATTTCCCAAATGAGAGTGTTGTTTCAATTCCCGTTAGTTGATAATCGTCAATGGCTCTAATCATTCGTTGAATAGCCTCATTTCTGTCTTTACCAAAAGTAATTAATTTGGCTATCATTGGGTCATATTGAATTGGAATTTCCATCCCAGCTTCAAAGCTATCATCAACCCTAACGCCATAACCTTGTGGTGTTTTATAGGTATTTAGTTTTCCTATATCTGGTAAAAAATTGTTTGCAGGATCTTCCGCACACACACGTAACTCTATGCTATGGCCTTTCATTTGCAAATTGGCTTGGGTATAACCAAGCATTTCTCCACGTGCAACTCTAATTTGCTCTTT
>JANMIV010000315.1:0-1274 GCA_031375995.1 Bacteroidota bacterium | reverse complement strand
AGCAATATATTCAAAGATACTTTTCAAATCATTTATTGATTTGTTAGTCCATTTTATTTCGACCATTCGTCAATCAAATAATCAATTTTATCTTCGTTAACTACATTGTTTTGCTGAACATCGGTTATTCCTTGCTCAATTTTTTGAATAAAAATAATGCGTTCAATTACATCTTCCGTACTCGATTCATTGGGCATATTTTCTATGGCTTCTATTATTTGTTTTTTTAATAGCATAATTCAAAGATAAAAAAAGCTTGACACTTTTCAATGTCAAGCTTTTATAAAATATTGGTTTAAATGAACTTAAGCTAATTTTTCCGCTAAAGCATTGTTGTAGATATTTGCAAAATCGGCTGTTTTGCCAAAATCAACACCATTTACTTGAATTGAATTTTCAGTAACAGTTCCAAGTTTTTCAAATGGCATGTTTAATCCGTTTAAATAACTTTCCACTTGAGCACAATTATTAGCTTTTATTGAAATTACCACTCGTCCTTGTGCTTCACCAAATAAGAACGAGTCAGTTCTTAGTTCAGAGTTCTTAGTACTTAGTTCAAATCCTAGACCTCTATACATCGCACTCTCAAGGGCAGTAATAAACAAACCTCCTTCGCTTATATCATGAGCTGATTCAATATGATTGCCATTGATTAAGCCCAATAAGGCTTTGTGCAATTGGTGTTCTTCGTCTAGGTTAAAGTAAGGTGCTGGCGAATATTGTACTTTGTGGTAATGGGCTAAATAATGCGATGATGCAATATCGTTTTTACTATTTCCCAACATATAAATTACATCACTTGCATTTTTAAAATACATGGTCATGTGTGCTTTGTTGTTGCCAATTAAGCCTACCATACCAATAGTTGGCGTAGGGAACACCGCATCGTTATCGCTGCTTTGGTTATAAAAACTTACATTTCCGCCAGTTACTGGTGTATCAAACTTTTTGCAAGCTTCGCCCATTCCTTTTATAGCATATACAAACTGGTAATATACTTCAGTATTATAAGGGTTTCCAAAGTTTAAGCAATTGGTAATTGCGGCAGGTTCTGCACCACTGCAAACTAAATTGCGGGCAGCTTCTGCTACTGCAATTTGTCCACCTACAAACGGATCAGCCCAAACAAAACGGCTATTGCAATCTACTGTCATAGCAATAGATTTATCAGTACCTTTTACTTTTACTACACTGGCATCGCTAGGCGCATTGGTAGTTTGGTTTATAGTTCCTACCATGCTATCATATTGGTTATACACCCATTTTTTTGAAGC
>JANMIV010000341.1:0-3441 GCA_031375995.1 Bacteroidota bacterium | reverse complement strand
CTTTTTTGTTATGGATAATTTTTCTTATGCTTGTATTGTCTTTTTGCCTTTTGTCACCATTGTGTTTAATATATTGTTGGCAACTACAAACAAAATGTAATATAGAATAGAGAGCCAGCTTATTGTTTAATTAAATTTACTTATCATTGAATGGTTATGTTTAAAGAAAAATATAAGAAGTCTGGGCAATATTTAATAGCCTTCTTTCTATCTTTTTCTTTTGTAAATTTATGTCTAACGCAGCAATTACTTTTTTCAAACTTAAGTGTAGAAAATGGGTTATCGCAAAGCACAGTGAATGCCATTTTGCAAGACAGGAATGGCTTTATGTGGTTTGGAACAGGTGATGGTTTAAATAGATATGATGGCAATAAATTTCAAATATTTAAGCACGATGAACTAGACTCATTCTCCTTAATTAACAATAGCATTAGGACATTATTAGAAGACAAAAATGGAAATATATGGATAGGTACTGACGAAGGAATTACCCAATATGACCCAACAACAAAAAAATTCCATCCTATTCTGCCAGCAACGCTCAAAAATTGCTACCTATTAAATATTGTAAACAATAAAGTTTGGTATTGGAAATACGACTTTGGTATTGGAAGTATTAATATTGACTCAAAAAAAGTAAGTGTTTACCCCTCCATTGAATTTTCTAAATCAACAATAATAAATGCAAGTACTTATATAGCTAATACAAATGAGTTATTGCTTGCTACTAATAGAGGTATATTGACTACTAATATTGTAAAGCACACAGCTCTAAGTATAATAAATGGTACCGCAAACAACACGTTTTATGCTATTAAATTAACCAGTAAAAATGCATTAATTGCTGGAAGCGATAAGGGAATCTTTTTCTTTAACAATATAGAAAAATCAAAGCAAATTGGATATAGAATAAAAAATGAAACCAGCAAATTTATAGTTTCCATAGAGGAGGATTTAAACGGTAGAATTTGGTTAGCATCATACGGGAAAGGTTTGTTTTTGTTAAACAAACAAGAAAAAACGATTGATAAAATAGAGGAGATAAATCCAATCAAAAGCATTAATCTCATCAAAAAAATATATAAAGACTTTGCCAATAATATATGGATAGGAACTGACGGAAATGGGCTGAAAATTTGGGCTAATTACAAATCAAAATTTAAACACATTTCATCAGAAACTAATTTAAAACCCAATAAGCTAAGTGCAAACTTTGTTAAATGCTTCGTTGAAACAAATGACCATAAAATACTTATTGCTTGTTTTGATAAAGGCATAAACATTTTTGATCCAATAAGCAAAAGCAATACTATTACTTATAAATATGGTAAAAACATTTATAAAATTTACAAGGACAGCTTTAAAGACATTTGGATTGTTGCAGATAAAAAACTAAGGAAGTACAATGCTGATTTATCCAATTCTACGCTTATTCAATTTCCTCAAAAACCATATACCTATCATCCAAGTTGTATCTACACAGACTCTAAGAAAAATACTTGGATTGGCTGCACTACTGGATTATATAAATTGGATTCCTTTCAAAAGTTGTCTTTTGTAAACCATTCTGACTCATTTGCCTTCCAGTGCATTTTTGAGGATAGCAAACACATACTTTGGTTTGCTACCAGTGAAGATGTGATGCATATAAATAATACAAACAACATTCTTTATAAGGTAAAGTCATTTGAAAAAACCAATATTAGAAATATAACAGAAGCTAACAATTACCTTTGGTTATCAGGTAATAAAGGTTTGTTTAATTATTCAATGACAACAAAAAAGAAAAGTTTTTTTGGTATTTCTAGTGGACTTCCAGATTTAATGATTTATGGAGTAATAGCAAGTAAAAACAATTGTTTATGGATAAGCAGTGATGGAGGTTTAAGCAAGTTTGATATGAATACTCAAAAAGTAAGAAACTATCATATTAATGATGGTTTACAATCAAATGAATTTAACTCAAATGCATTCTTAAAGGCGGCTAATGGACTATTGTACTTTGGGGGCATTAATGGCTTTAATTATTTTGACCCAGAAACAATAATTGACAACCCTAATATACCACAAACGGCAATAACAAGTATTAAACTATTCGACAATGATTTACCCTTAAAAACCGAGGTGTCCCAGTTAAAAGAAATGATTTTAACTTATGATCAAAATATTTTATCATTCGAGTTTTCATCATTGGAATATACTGATATTGGTAAAAACGCCTATTTCTATAAAATGGAGGGTATAGATACTGGCTGGGTATTTTCTAGTACTAGAAACTTTGCTAGGTATGCAAATATGTTGCCAGGAGATTACACTTTTAAAGTAAAATCTGTTAATAATGATGGAGTAGGGGGGACTCAATCGGCAGCTATAAAAATTACTATTTTACATCCTTGGTGGCAAAGTGGGTGGTTTAAAGTATTGATTGGGATTTTAATTTTCAGTGCTATTTATTTCTCTGTTAAATTTACTATCAATAGAAAACTCTTAGCACAAAAACGCATCAATGAAAAACTAATTGCTGTAGAGCAGGAGCGAAGCAGAATATCAAAAGACATGCATGATGATATGGGAAGCGGTTTATCTAAAATAGCCATCATGAGTCAAATTTTAAAAGTAAATTTAGAAACCAAATCAGAGTCGGAGCAAATTGAAAAGATATCGCAAACAGCGCAAGATTTGGTAGGTAGTATGGGGCAGATTGTTTGGGCAATGAACCCTGAAAATAACGGACTGGAGAACTTAACTTCATATATAAGAGCCTATGTAATTGATTTTTTTGAAGGAAGCGAAATGGAGTGCTTAATTGACTTTCCTGATGAAGAATTGGGAATACCATTAAGTCAACAACAACGAAGAAATTTGTTTTTAGTAGTAAAAGAAACATTGAACAATACTTTAAAATATGCTTTGGCAACTCAACTAAAAGTAACATTATACCTTCATGAAAATAAACTTTTTTTGGTTATTTCTGATAATGGGATTGGATTTGATTTAACCCAAACCCGTAGGTTTGGAAATGGCTTAGTCAATATAAAAAAAAGGATAGAAGAAATTGGCGGTGAGTGCAAAATTGAGTCTATTCTAAATGTTGGAACTACAACTACTATCTGCATTTAAATACGCATTTGATGTGATAGTTTTAATATATTAAACACGTTTATTTACCACTTTTAAATTATGAAAACTAGAGTAGCCATTGTAGAAGATAATAACGACATTAGAAAGGGGCTAATGATGCTTATAAATAGCACAGAAGAATTAGAGTGCAGTCAGACCTTTTCATCGGCTGAAGAAGCTATAAAAGTTTTGCCTATTAACTGTTCTGATGTGGTTTTGATGGATATTGAACTCCCTGCAATGAATGGAATTGAATGCATAAAAAAACTGAAAGAAATTTGTGTTCAAACTCAGTTTATGATGTTAACCATTTTTGAAGAT
>JANMIV010000258.1:0-3131 GCA_031375995.1 Bacteroidota bacterium | reverse complement strand
TGGCAGTGCCAACGCACTTCCATTTAAGGTATGTACCAAGTGGTTTTTTCCATCTGCTCCTTTATAGCGGCATTTCATTCTGTTTGATTGGAATGTTTCGAAATTAGAGGCACTACTTACTTCTAGCCATCTGTCTTGTGCAGCACTGTAAGTTTCAAAGTCGTAAGTAATGGCAGAGGCAAAACTCATATCGCCACCACACAAGCAAAGTATTCTGTATGGTAGCTCTAATTTATCTAACAAACCTTGTATATGTATTACCATTTCGTCAAGTATGGCGCTTGATTGGATTGGGTGCGCTATTTGTACAATTTCTACTTTGTCAAACTGATGCAAACGATTAAGTCCACGCACATGCGCACCATAACTGCCTGCCTCACGCCTAAAACAAGGAGTGTAACCAGCATTTTTTATAGGTAATTCTTCTTCTTTTAAAATCACATCGCGGTACAGATTGGTAATAGGTACTTCTGCGGTTGGAATAAGGTACAAATCATCGCCAGTTACATGGTACATTTGTCCTTCTTTATCGGGCAATTGTCCTGTTCCAAATCCACTTTCTGCATTTATCATCAGTGGTGGCATTATTTCATGGTAGCCTGCTTTTATGGCTTCGTCCAAGAAAAAATTGATCAAAGCACGTTGCAAACGAGCACCTTTGCCTTTGTAAACAGGGAATCCAGCACCAGTAATTTTATTCCCCAATTCAAAGTCAATCAGATTGTATTTAGCAGCTAGTTCCCAATGTGGCATAGCACCTTCGTGCAATTGAGGCATGGTACCTTTGGTAAATACATTTACATTCTCTTCTGGTGTTTTACCTTCTGGTACTTCATGCTGAGGTAAATTAGGAAAAGTTACCAATACATTGAATATATCGTCTTCTAATTGTTTTAAACGCTCTTCTAGTTGTTTGGCTTTTTCTTTTAACTCTGTAGTGCGTTGTTTTATTTGCTCTGCTTCAGCTTTATTGCCCGCTTTCATCAATTCGCCAATTTTTTTTGCCAATTGGTTTGATTCGGCTGCATTGTTTTCTGTTTCTACTTGTGCTTTGCGTTTGTCTTCGTCTAAACGAAGCAATTCATCTACTGCAGCAATATTTTTAAATTGTTTTTTAGCTAAACCAGCCTTTACTATTTCAGGGTTTTCGCGTATATAATTAATTTGTAACATGTATATTTTTTAAAGAGGGGCAAAGATGCTTTTTTTTGGCATAATATAAAAACCATTAGTAGCTAGAAAAGGGCTTTTAACTGCTTTATTAAAACAGCATACTACTCAAGTAATTAATAAGTCAAGTGGTTTTGCACACAATAATTTAATTATGAGGCAAATATATGGGTTGTGTGCTGGCTAAAGTAACGCCTGAACTTTTATGCTCTTTTTGAGTTACATGCTCATTGGCACTTCCATTAGCAAGAACTCCGCGTTGGAATTAGCACTTATATGCACTTTCTCTGTATCCCAAATTCCAAATCCATCTCTGGCTTCTAATTTTTCGCCATTTACAGCAAGTTCACCACTTAAATTAAATAAATATAAGCCATTGCCCTTTAACTTTAGATGGTAATCTGTGGCAATTCCTTTGTCGAATTTTCCCAAATGGAACCATGCATTTTGGTGTATCCAAACACCTTCGTCATTGGCATTGGGCGATAGTATTTGCTGCAATTTGTTGTGCCTATCCGCCATATTTAAAGTAATTTGGTCGTAGCGGGGAGTTACGTTCTTTTTATTGGGGAATACCCAAATTTGCAAAAACTTAACCGCTTTGTCTTTATTTTTATTGAATTCGCTGTGCTGAATACCCGTTCCTGCGCTCATTACTTGCACATCGCCATTTCTAATAACAGTTACATTGTTCATACTGTCTTTATGTTCCAGATCTCCCTCCAATGGAATGCTTATTATTTCCATATTGTCATGCGGGTGTGTGCCAAATCCCATGCCTCCTTCTACACTATCATCATTGAGTACACGCAGCACACCAAAGTGCATTCTGTCTGGGTTATAATAACTAGCAAAACTAAAGGTATGTTTACTTTTTAGCCAACCATGGTCGGCATTGCCGCGGGTATTGGCTTTATGAATAACGGTATTTTCCATAATTTTCGATGTTGTATTTGGTATATGATTGAATCCTACTATATTTAATTGTTCTAACTCATCAATATTGTTTTCTATAATATTGCCAATGGCAGCAGAAGCTACAAACATGCTTGTGCCCATGAATCCTTTTTTTAAGAAATTTTTCCTGTCCATATTTTGAGTTTTTATAATTACAAAGTTACATCCATTTTAAAATGAAAAACAATGAACTAGGTTAATAAAATAGTATTGTCATAGTAGAAAACGCATTTTTTACTTTTGTGTTTTGGGAGAGGTGATTATTCATTAATTTACATCATTCTTTGGAAAAAAATGCTGTGTTGGGAAGACTAAACCCAAAGTCAAATTTTAATGTTACATTTACGGCTGACAAATTTGAAAGAATTGAATGAAAAATAAATATGTAAACTTCATCTCGGACGACCATTTATTGGAATGTATTGGTAATTTGCATAAAGCATATTTGAAAGCTAAAAACAACATTACAAAAAAGAATTTTTACTCAAATAAAATATTGTTTTTAAATAAGATAGGATGAAAAATGTTTTTTTAATAAACGAAAGTAAAGAACCAGTGATATATTGGCTAAATACTGAAGATTTACAAAGTATTGCAATGGATAAACTTCAACGCAGACTTACTCAAGATGAAATAATTAAACTAATTGAACCAATTAATAAAAATATAGATTGGGCGGAAGCAATTGGTTTAGCAATCGATAATCATTTATGAGTAAGAGAATGATGCCTTTAATAATTAGGATTAAAAATTTGTTCCACTTTATCAAAAACTCTAGTTTCTAAAATTGTTTTTCCGAGCAATGCAAAAAATAAATAGCACCAAATAACAAATAGAAAAAGAAACCAGTTTTAGTCTTTACTTCATAGTTTTTGATATCATTGAAGTTATTTTCTCTTAGGAAAGTTTTATGCTTAATAGCTACACTCTCTTCAATCTTAAAATAGTTTCAATGACAAATATTTGCTGATATAAAACGGGATTGTTTTAAAACAGTTTCTTAA
>JANMIV010000329.1:0-2560 GCA_031375995.1 Bacteroidota bacterium | reverse complement strand
GTTTTTTGTTGGGAGCAGGTAGCGTTAATAGGGTTGTAAATAATTAGACTTTTATATTACCATTGACGTTTTTTGTAAACTGATAATAATAGAGCAATTAGTCATTCCGTAGGAATCCCCTTAATATGGCAAGCAACTCAGAATAATAAAAATGGGTTGCCGAGGAAAGGAGTTTCCTGCTAAATGACGCAACGTCATTTTATATTACCATTGACGTTTTTTGTGAACTGAAAATAATAAAGCAATTAGTCATTCCGTAGGAATCCCCTTAATATGGCAAGTAACTCAGAATAATAAAAATGGGTTGCCGAGGAAAGGAGTTTCCATCTGAATTACGCAACGTCATTTTATATTGATTTTTTTGAAAAAAATTACCCCTCAGTATGATGACTTAAAAGCTAGTTTTATTGCTCAGTGTTTTATACAGTTTTTCTTAAAAAACTGTAAGCAAGTTTATTATAAAAAAACGTGCTTGAACTTTTAATCTCAGGCATTAGTTGAGCGAGCTTAAATTATACATTACAAATAGCCTATTTCCAACTAGTTTGGTTATAACAGAAACTAATTAATAGCAAAAAAAAGTTTTTGTAGTAAATGGTTTGTTATTATTTGTAATTTGTTAGCATAGAAAGTTCTGTTATTAGCAAAATCAAGCGTTTTCGGTTATTCTTTAGGTAATTAATTGTTGTTTAATTGTTAATTATTTCAAAAAAAACACTTGTTAGTGTAGTACAAACTAATAATTTAGCCAACAGATTAAGTAATTTTTAAGAGAAAATACCATGTGTAAAGATCTTTTTAAATGCTTGTTTTCAATGGAAAAATAAACTAATAAATAAAACAGAATATGGACAAAAACTACAAAAAAATGCAAAGAGTGTTCTCGCTCTTTTTATTACTCATGCTTCTTGGACTATATGGTTCCAAGCTACTGGCACAAACTACGGTAACCATAGGTACTGTTACTGGGCAAAATGCAGTTAATCAGCAACCCTGTCCTTATGGGGCATGGTTTACCCAAGCAAGAATGCAATTTATTATTACTGCTGCTGAGTTAAGTGCGGCAGGAGTAACACCGTGTGCTTCAATTTCTGCCATTCGTTTCAATGTGGTTACGCAGAATGGTTCTGGTGCACATGTGAATTTTAGAATACGTATGAAAAATACTCTTGAAAATCCGCTAGGAAATTTACAACATGATACTTTTGGCTTGCAACAAGTTTTTACTGTGGGCTCTTATATCCCAGTAGCGGGTAATAACACGCATACTTTTAGTGTTCCTTTTAATTGGGATGGTTCATCCAATTTATTGTTTGACATTACACATGATAATGGAACGAGTACTTTTAGCGCTACCCCAGCAATAGATATTATGGCACTTTCCTATAATGCTACTAGACAAAGTTGGAGCGATAATCAAAATCTTGTTTTAGTTCAAAACCCTACTTCAACTGCGGGTATTACTGCATTTCCTTCAAGGCCTGTTATTGGTCTTACCTTTACCAATTCAGGTAGCGGAGCTATGTCATATAGTGGAGCTATATTGGATCCTGCTACTACTGCGCCCGTTGGAATAGGCCAACAAAACCAAGCTATTGTTAGATTAAAGGTAGCCGTAAATGGTGGTTTCCCGGGTATAAATGGTACGGTATTTAATTTTAATACTACTGGTACTACTGCCAATTCAGATATTGCTAGTGCTAGACTTTTCTCAACAGGTCTAAGCGCTACATTTGCTACTACTACCCAAGTGGGTGCTACTATTAATTCTCCATCATCAGCACTTACTTTTACAGGCACAAGTCCTTTAAGAGGTTGCGGATTGGATACCAACTATTATTGGTTAGTGTATAATGTTTCAAATACTGCAGTAGGCAATAATATATTGAATGCTTCTATGACCACTGCTACCATTGGAGACACTGCAAGAACGCCCATTATTAATCCAGGAGCGGGCAGGCAGATTCTTCCTCCTTTATCAGGAAACTATACTATTGGTACTGGTGGAGATTTTTCAACTATAACAGCGGCTTTTGCTAATTTGGAGAATAGAGGTGTAGGCTCTCCTATTACTTTTACATTATTAGATCCTTTGTATTCTGCTTCAACCGGTGAGGTTTTTCCTATAACCTTAGGGGCATTTCCAGGCATGGCTGCTTCAAGGCCAATTACAATTACACCTAATAATGCGAATACAGCATTAATAATTGGTAATAATGCAACCTCATTGTTTATTTTTAACGGAGCTAAATATATTAATATTGATGGAAGATGGAATGGTGCAGGTGTTAGCAGAAACCTAACATTGGAAAATACCAGTACTAGTGCCAGTGCCTGTGCGGTACAATATATAAACGATGCAATTGGTGGTAATTTAAGAAATGCCATAGTTAGATCTGCCAATAATGGAACCAATACTGTTGCTCCCGTTTTTGGTTCAGTGTATATCGGAAGAACAGCACAAGCCATTCCTTTTGGAAATGATAGTATTAGCATTCGCAATAATTACTTTGCACGCAGTGGTAATTTGCCGTATACCAAAGCCATTGTTTCAGATGGG
>JANMIV010000163.1:0-3516 GCA_031375995.1 Bacteroidota bacterium | reverse complement strand
TTTTTGATACGCAACTTAGCTTTGTTGTCCTTTTTCTTTTCCATTATTATAATACCTCCGGTGCTAATGAAACTATTTTCATGAATTGTTTTTCTCTCAATTCGCGAGCAACCGGACCAAATATACGGGTTGCACGTGGCTCATCTTGTGCATTTAACAACACACATGAGTTATCGTCAAAACGAATATAAGAACCGTCAGATCTACGAACTTCCTTTTTTGTTCTTACCACAACAGCTTTAGACACTGCACCTTTTTTTACGCCACCTGAAGGTAAAGCTGATTTAACTGTAACTACTATTTTATCGCCTACAGATGCATAGCGTCTTCCGGTTCCTCCCAGAACGCGAATACAAAGTACCTCGCGTGCGCCACTATTATCAGCTACTTTTAATCTTGATTCCTGTTGTATCATCTTTCTATTTAGCTTTTTCTACAATTTCTACTAATCTCCAACGTTTGTCTTTACTCAACGGACGAGTTTCCATTAACTTAACGATATCATTCATACCGCTTTCGTTCTTCTCATCGTGAGCCTTAAAAGTTGAAGTCATTTTTATAAATTTCCCGTATTTTGGGTGCATAACCTTACGCTCTACAGAAACAACAATCGTTTTCTGCATTTTGTTGCTTACTACTTTCCCTATTATAACTTTACGCGAATTTCTGTTAACTACTGTTGTTTCCATTTTGTTATAGGTTTTATGCCTTTGCTAATTGACGTGCTTTCTTTTCAGTAAGCATGCGAGCAATGGTCAACTTACTTTCTTTAATTAATTTAGGATTTTCTATTGGAGACACTGCATGTTGCATAGAAAGTTTTGTTACATTAAACTTTTCTTCAGCAATTGCAATACTCAATTCTTTATCCGATAATTCTCTGATTTCTTTATTATTCATAATTAGTTTCCGCTATAATCAGGTTTAACTACAAATTTGGTAATAACAGGAAGTTTTTGCGCAGCTAAACGCATAGCCTCTCTGGCAGTTTCTATTGGAACTCCCTCTGCTTCAAAAATAATGGTTCCAGGCTTACAAACAGCTACCCAAAACTCAGGAGCTCCTTTACCTTTACCCATACGCACTTCAGCTGGCTTTCTTGTCATAGGCTTATCTGGAAATACTCTAATCCAAACTTGTCCCTCTCTCTTCATAAAACGGTTTAGCGCAACACGAGCTGCTTCTAATTGTTTTGATGTTAAGAAGCATGTATCAAGTGCTTTTAAACCAAACGATCCAAAGGCTACAGTAAAACCTCTAGAGGCATTACCTTTTACTTTACCTTTCTGTTGTTTCCTAAATTTTGTTTTTTTGGGCTGTAACATATTTACAGTTATTTTATTTTAATGATAAAATCTAAATTATTTTTTGTCTCTTCTTGGTCTCTTATCGCCAGCACCTGCATTGGGTCCACCACTTCTTCTATCGTTTCCACCTCTTCTGTCGTTTCCACCTCTCCTATCATCTCCACCTCTTCTATCAGGACGGCCTAATGGACCACCTTTGTTTTCAACCACACCTTGGTTAGGAGATAAATCACGCTTTCCGTAAACTTCGCCTTTGCAAATCCATACTTTAATTCCAATTTTTCCATATACTGTCAATGCTTCTGAAATAGCATAATCAATATCTGATCTAAGTGTATGCAATGGAGTACGTCCTTCTTTGTAAGACTCAGAACGTGCCATCTCAGCTCCACCTAAACGTCCACTAATCATTACTTTAATTCCATCTGCTCCCATTTTCATGGTATTTGAAATGGCACCTTTTAAAGCACGCTTGTAAGAAACACGGGCTTCAATTTGGCTAGCTATTTGCTCTCCAACTAAAACGGCATCTAACTCTGGACGCTTAATTTCGAAGATATTAATAGCAACATCTTTCTTGGTAAGCTTCTTAATTTCTTCTTTTATTTTATCAACTTCAGAACCACCTTTACCAATAATGATACCTGGGCGTGAAGTGTGAATTGTTATTATTATACGTTTGATAGTACGCTCAATAATAATTTTCGACATTCCGCCTTTTATAATGCGGGCACGTAGATATTTTCTTATTCTTTCGTCTTCAATTAGTTTCTCAGCAAAATTTTTACCTCCAAACCAGTTACTTTCCCATCCACGGATAATGCCTAAACGCAATGCTATCGGATTTACCTTTTGTCCCATTATGCTTTAGTTTTTATTTTCGTTATTAATTTCTACTGAACTATTTTCTGCAACCATACTATCTACAATCAAAGTAACATGGTTAGAACGCTTGCGAATTCTATGAGCACGACCTTGAGGAGCTGGTAAAACTCTTTTCATCATGGCACCGCCATCAACAAAAATGGTTTTAACATATAGTTCACTGTTTTCAGCACGTGAGCCTGTATTTTTTTGTTCCCAGTTTGCAATTGCACTGCGCAACAATTTTTCTACTCTATGTGCACTTTCTTTTTTATTGTTAAAGCGTAAAGTGTTAAAAGCTTCTTCTACTTTTTTACCTCTTATAAGGTCAACCACTAGTCTCATCTTACGAGGAGAGGTTGGACAATTGTTTAGTTTTGCTACTGCTTCCATACTAATCTTTCTTAACTGGGTGTGATTTAAAGGTACGTGTAGGAGCAAATTCTCCTAATTTATGACCAACCATATTTTCAGTAACATAAACTGGTATAAATTTGTTGCCATTATGCACGGCAAACGTATGTCCTACAAATTCTGGAGTTATCATTGATCTGCGACTCCAAGTTTTAATTACAGATTTCTTTTTTGACTCATTCATTGTATCAACTTTTTTCTCAAGTTTGAAATCAACGAATGGTCCTTTTTTTAGTGAACGAGCCATACTTTATTACTTCTTACGCTTTTCTATGATAAATCTATTTGAATGTTTTTTAGGAGTTCGTGTTTTGTATCCTTTTGATTTCAATCCGTTACGAGAACGAGGATGTCCACCAGAAGCTCTACCTTCACCACCACCCATTGGATGATCAACAGGATTCATTGCTACCGGACGAGTACGTGGTCTGCGACCTCTCCATCTGTTAGCACCTGCTTTTCCTTTTCTTTCTAAGTTATGATCTGGGTTTGAAACCTGACCAACAGTAGCACTACAAGCTACAAGAATCATCCTTGTTTCGCCTGAGGCTAATTTTATGATTGCGTAACGACCATCTCTGTTCAGTAATTGAGCAAATGAACCTGCCGAGCGAACCAACTTACCACCTCTACCAGGTAGCATTTCAATATTATGAATCAAAGAACCCAAAGGTATTTCTTGAAGCGGTAATGTATTACCTACATCAGGAGAAACACCTGAACCACTTTGAACTGTTTGACCAACTTCTAATCCTTTAGGAGCTAAAATATAACTCTTTTCTCCATCTGCATATTGAATTAAAGCAATACGTGCAGAGCGATTTGGATCGTACTCAATAGTTAACACTTCTGCAGCACCTAACTTTGTACGTTTGAAATCAATTAACCTATATTTTCTTTTGTGTCCACCGCCAATATAGCGCATGGTCAT
>JANMIV010000113.1:0-1901 GCA_031375995.1 Bacteroidota bacterium | reverse complement strand
CGGTAGTAATGTGGGTAGTGGTGGGCTCTACTATATTGTGGCTTATTGTATCGGCTTTTACCCATTTTAGTGCCGCCATGGCTTTTGATTTCCCTGCTGGTGCCTTTGATTTAAAACCTATGTTTTTTGTTGCTTTGGGGCAAGCCTCTGTTAAAAGTATTTATTCCTACTTGGGTTATTACAATGTATGCCATTTGGGGGCTGAAATTATTGCCCCTCAAAAAAATATTCCGCGCAGTATTTTTATTTCCATTGCGGGTATTGCGGTATTGTATATAAGTATGCAAATAGGTATTTTAGGGGTTATTCCGTGGCAGGAAGCACAAAACTCTACTTTTATTGTCAGTACCTTTTTTGAAAAACTCTACGGCCATTTAACCGCACAAATAGCCACTGGCTTGGTATTGTTTATTGCTATATCGTCATTATTTGCCGTTATGCTTGGCTACTCGAGGGTGCCTTATGCAGCAGCTAAAGATGGTAACTTTTTTAAGGTATTTGCCAAGTTGCACCCTACCAAGCATTTTCCGCATATATCGCTATTGGTATTGGGTGCTTTGGCTTTTTGTTTTAGCTTATTGTTTAAGCTTAAAGATGTAATTACCGCTATTATTATAATGCGTATATTAATTCAGTTTATAAGCCAAGCTGTTGGGCTTATAGCCTTGCACTACCGCAATAAAAAACTACGACTACCCTATAAAATGCCACTTTTCCCCCTACCTGCTGTAATGGCTATTGTAGTATGGCTTTTTGTGTTTTTAAGTAGCGATATATATTATATTATAGGAGCCTTAGGCATTATAGGGTCGGGCTTGGTACTGTATTATGTAAAGGAATATTTTACCCCATTAAATACTACTAAGCCTGTTTACAAACAGTAGTTTACTCTTTTATTATTTTGCTTTTAAAAGTACCGCATTGTACAAAATAAATACCCGGTGCTAGCTGCGCCATAGGTATAGTTTCTTGCTGGGTATAGGTTCCTAGTACGCGGCCTGTATAGTTGCAAACTGTAATGGGTAAATCTTTATCCATATTAGATGGGTATATGATGTGCAACTCATTGCTTACTGGATTGGGATATACCTGTAAAGCATTTTCGCTGGCCATTTGAAACAAAGCAGTATTTTTACATATTACTTTATTCAGTCTATTCCATATCATGGAGTCTAGTTGAATAGGTACATCGTTGGAGTTACCGTTCCCATCCTCCCCCATTCTTATTACCACTAAGTTTTGCGATGGAATTACGTATATTTTTTGGTCGTTTTTGCCCAAAGCAGCAATCATTTCTGCTGGTGCAGGTGGTACAAGGCTGCCATTAATTACCAAAGTAGTGCCTGGCAGCATAAAAGTACTCTTGCCATTTAACCACCACAAATACCCGTATGCTTGATTTAAGTTTTGGGAGGTAGTGGTCATGGCGTTGAAATAATTTTTGTCTTTTAAAAGGGTATCACTGCCCCAAACTCCTTTGTTCAATATCAATAACCCAAAGCGTGCCATATTGCGAGGTTTAGACACAAATAAATCATTTACCCATAAACCATATATGCCTGTTTTAGCACTTAAATTTAGATTGGTAAATTGCTGGAAAGTAAGTCCACTGGCGTTGGCAACTACTTTTTGCACTAGTTTGTATGGGGCATTGTGGTAATACCACTTAGTACCTGCATTGGCGGCAAACTTTAAACAAGCAGGATCTACACAATCTAAGTCTGGCACTTTCTCATCCAGTCCAGTGGTCATACTTAACTGGTGGCGTATTTTTATCAATCCTTCTTTTTCAGGTGTGCAGGAGGTAAAACCTTTTCCTAAATATTTGGAACTAGAATCTTCTATGTTCAACAAATTTTTTTCCTGCGCTTGGCCTACCATAAAACTTGTTAAGGTTTTAC
>JANMIV010000018.1:0-1208 GCA_031375995.1 Bacteroidota bacterium | reverse complement strand
CAACTGTCTTGAATAATCCAGCAGCCATATTCATCGGCTAGTTTTCTGAATTCCTCTAGGTTTACTGCTCTTCCAGCAAAATCTACCGGAATAATGCCTTTGTATGTGCCTTTTGGAGATGCTTTTAACAGGGCTTCCACCTTGTTTATATCCAATAAGTAGGTTTCAGGATCTATATCTGCAAATACCACTTCTCCACCACAATATCTTACACAATTGGCAGAAGCTGCAAAGGTAATAGGTGTTGTTATTACTTTATCACCTGCTTTAATATCTAAAGCCATTGCATTTAAATGCAATGCAGCAGTTCCATTTGCAACAGCTACTGCGTATTTGCAACCAATATAAGCTGCAAAAGCATCTTCAAATTCCTTTATTTTGGGACCCTGTGTTAGATAATCTGACTTAAGTGTGGCAATCACAGCATCAATATCTTCTTGGGTAATATTTTGTTTACCGTATGGAATTGGTTTCATCATTTAAACTTCAAAGGTAGGTTCAACATGTTCTACAATAAGTTTTCTTAAGCCTTCAATGGTTTCCCATTCTGTATTTTCACCTGAATTATATTTAAAGCCCATTTCCACTTTTACAGCGTTAAAGTGTTTAATAAACTCACTGATATCCCACTTGGCTACAGATGGAACTATGGTGTAATATTTACCTAAATCGTAGGTGTAGAATGAATCAGACGAAGTAATCATTTCTTCATGTATTTTTTCTCCAGGTCTAATTCCAACAATTGGTTTTTCGCATTCTGGTCCAATGGCTTCGGCTATATCAGTAATTTTATATGAAGGTATTTTAGGTACAAAAATTTCTCCTCCCCAAGCAAATTCAAGTGCATGCATAACCATATCTACTCCACCTTGTAATGAAATATTGAATCGAGTCATGGTTGGGTCGGTAATTGGTAATACTCCTTCTTTTTTCTTTTTCAAGAAAAATGGAATTACAGAACCATTTGAACCCATTACGTTTCCGTAGCGTACTACTGAGAATTTAATGGGGTTCCAACCTGTTATATTATTTGCGGCTACAAATAATTTATCAGAGGCTAACTTAGTTGCTCCATATAAATTAATGGGTGCTGCGGCTTTATCAGTACTGAGTGCCACCACGTTTTCTACTCCTGTTTCCAAACAAGCATTAATAATGTTTTCAGCCCCTAGTATATTGGTTTTAACACATTCCATTGGGTTATATTC
>JANMIV010000487.1:0-1567 GCA_031375995.1 Bacteroidota bacterium | reverse complement strand
GCTTGTGTAGAAGCCTGTCCAATCAATATCAATCCAATGGAAATTATTGTGGAGATGCGCAGATACAAAGTAATGGAGCAAAGTGCTGCCCCAGCTTCATTAAACAATATGTTTAGTAATTTGGAAAACAACCAAGCACCTTGGCAATTTAGCCCAATGGATAGAGCCAATTGGACAGAAGAAGCGTAATTTCCTATACGTTTTTTCATAAATGCCTTGAAACTGTTATTAAAAAACTATTTGACCTTAAAAAATAAAAAATAGTTTTGTTTCATGTCCACATACATCATTCTTCTGTCAGTAGTAGGCTATTTTGGCTTGTTGGTTTTAATAGCTTGGTACACCTCTCGCAAGGCAGATAGCAATAGTTATTTTACTGGTAATAAGCAATCTCCTTGGTATATAGTGGCATTTGGCTTAATTGGCGATTCTCTTTCCGGTGTTACTTTTATATCAGTGCCTGGTGCCGTTGCCACCAATCAGTTTAGCTATATGCAAATGGTATTAGGCTATATAATTGGCTATTTAATAATAGCCCAATTCCTGTTGCCTTTGTATTACCGACTCAACCTCATTTCTATCTATTCATACTTAGAACAGCGTTTTGGGAAAACCTCACAAAAAACAGGCTCTTTATTTTTTATATTATCTCGTATAGTTGGGGCTGCATTCCGTTTATACATTGCCTTAATCGTATTAGACGTATATTTTTTCAGTACCTTTCATATTCCATTCTTCGTTTCCGTTCTTATTGTAATTGGGCTTATTTTACTCTACACCTACAAGGGTGGAATTAAAACCTTGGTATGGACAGACACCTTACAATCAGCGTTTTTGTTGGCAGGAGTGGCATTATCCATTTACGTATTATGCAGTCAAATGAATTTATCGTGGGCAGATTCATTTACCCTAATAAAAGAAAGCCCTATGAGTAAATTGTTTTTCTTTGATGATTGGTTGAGTAAAAACCATTTTATTAAACAATTTTTTGGTGGTGTATTTATAGCCATAGCCATGACAGGGCTTGATCAAAATATGATGCAGAAAAACTTGAGCTGTAAAACTTTAGCCGATGCACAAAAAAATATTAGGTGGTTTAGTGTAGTAGTAGTACTTATCAATCTATTGTTTGTAAGCTTAGGTGTTTTATTATACCATTTTGCTGCCAGCAAAGGCATTGCTATTCCCGAAAAAACAGACCAATTATTTCCTAGTATAGCTTTAAACTATGTGGGTGGAGTAGGTGCTATTATTTTTATTCTGGGTATTACAGCAGCTACTTTTAGTAGTGCCGACAGTGTTTTAACAACCCTTACCACGTCTTTTTGTATTGATATTTTGGGTTACGATGAAGCAAAAGAAACAAAGGAACACAAGCAAAAAAGGCACTATATACATATTGGTTTCGCCCTATTATTATTTGTGTTGATTATATTGTTTAAAGAACTCAATAACGATGCTGTAATCAATCAAGTTTTCAAATTTGCTGGTTATACCTATGGGCCATTATTGGGTTTGTTTGCTTTTGGCTTATTCAATAAAATTAAAATAAACGATAAGTTAACCC
>JANMIV010000483.1:0-2902 GCA_031375995.1 Bacteroidota bacterium | reverse complement strand
GGCTAAAACATGTTTTAAATAAGGATATGATTATGTACCCCTATGCTGAGACAACTGCTGTTTTTGCTAACAACAGGAAAATAATAATAAAAAACAATGATTTATTAGCCGCTAATTATATTATTAATAACAGTTTATCTACTCCTATTGGGATGACTTGCAGTTTCAATTTACCTATTATTAAACAAACAGCACCTTGCTACTGGAATAATTCATTAAGTGATTTACATAATAATTTAAAATCATTAGTTGTTTATCCCAATCCATTCTCATCTTCAATTTCTATTGAATATTATTCATTAAATAAAGGATATTCCGCATTGGTTTTATTTGATATTAGTGGTAAAAAAGTTTACGACAATTCTCAAATTGAAACATTAATTGGAAAAAATACAATTTCATTAAATGATATTGATTACAATAATGGTTTGTACTTCATTAGATTAATTGTTGATGGTAAGATTTATAATTCTAAAATATCATGTACAAGATAATATTTTTAACAACTATGCTTTTATTAAGCATAGTTGTTTTTTCTCAAAACAAAAAAGAACAAAATATAGATAGTTGCTGTATTTTAAAAAAATTAGTAGAAAAGAATTGGACTTATCAAAAAAAAGGAAACTACTTTAAAGATAGCTTAGGTATGTTTTATAATAGTGAATTATACCCAGCATTTACAAAATGTTTATATGGTAAAAGTAAAAAAGATATAATAAAACTACTTGGAAAACCTTCCAATTATAAAAATAGAGCTGCTAAATATTCTTTTTATTATTGTATATCTCCTAATAAAAATCCAAATTGTTGTTATGATTTTCTAAATATTAAATTCGACAATAAATGGCGGGTTAAGGAAGCTCTGATGATGGGTTGTAATAGTAGTCACTAGAAAGTATTATCAAAAATTGAAACTTTAATTGGAAAAAATACAATTCTATTAAATGATATTGATTTTAATAATAAGCTATGCAAATTTTTCAGGGAAATAAATCTACTTTAATTGCTGATACTTCTATACTCCATAATGCAGATAAGTTTCATTTCCATATACAACAACATATTGGGTATGCAACATAAAGCAAGTAGTTAGCTGTGATTTTAAAAAAACAAAAACGACACTATACCTAAACTTAAATAAATGAAAAAAACATTGACAATTTTACTACTTACTTTTGTAATTCAAGTACAAGCACAAGGACAAGGAATATTTGACGGCTTCAAAATTCTGAATATTCCAAGAGAAGATATTCCATTAGGGGCAGAATGGATAAATGGTGTTGGAGCTAATGGATTAGGCACCTCTGAAGAGAATATTACGATAAATAGGTCAATAAAATCATACGAAATTGACAAATCTTTTAAACAAAGCATCGACTTATCGATACTAAGTTATTTTAATTTAGGTGCAGACTATTCATCCAATACATCAATAGACTATACAAACCTCACAATTTATACGGTTAAAGATTTTTCTAAAATCAATTTGAGAAACGGACAATTTGTAATTTATGAATGTATTAAAGCAGATTCAATTTTTTTAAAAGTCAATAAGGATATAAATGGAACACTTAAACTAAAGCTTGATGAAAAACTGAAAGACCTAAAATTAACAAGTTCAAGCGACTTCAAAAAAGGTGTGACTTTTTCAGGCAAGCAATTATTTTTGGCATACAGAGTATTTGAGCTTGGGAATACAAAAGTATCCGAAAAAAGTAAAGCTATTAAAGGTGTGGGCATGACAGACCAACAAATTATTGAGACGAAGTTGCAAGACTATAATTTAAGCTTTAACTACTATAATTTAATTAACTGCGTGTATCCAGAGTATCCTAAAGTGAATATTAGTAACCACGATAATTTTGATATGTGTTCCAAAAAATATCTAATAGCAGTTGAAGTAATAAATTTCAAATCACAAAAAATAAATGGTGAGCCAATTGTTAAGAGGTTTAACATTATGAATAGTTCAAAAACATCATTTGAAATTTCGGACAGAATTAATTCTAATATTGTTACCGACTATTTTCAAATATACTTTAACCTTGAAACCTCCTTTCGTGTTGGATATCTAAAACTTAATGAGGATTATAGCAAACTAATAATCAGAAGAATGACTACACCAATTAAAATGTTAAAAAAACCCCAAGCACCAGGATGGTAAAAAAACCATAGCTAACAGCACCTACCTAAAAGTGGCGGTTCAGTGGTTAAATGAACATTCTACCTCGCATCAACATTTGTGGTGGCTTGACAGTTTTGTGCTCCGAAATCGCCACCTTCTCGTAGCTGCCAAACGATACTATTACCTATTCTGCACCGATAGCTGTTAAGGTTAAAAATACAAGTTTCAATATAGATAAAGTGCTTAACAATGCAGCAGGAATTAATATATTTACCTTTCCACCTCCTGAAAGCGAAATAAACGCTTTGCCGCCAAATACCCATGTAATTTTAAGCACTAAACTAAAACACAAAGACGCCAAACGAATGACAGATTTATTAAATTTTAAGAATATTGGTGTAAAAAATGTGCGGGAAAATGAAGCTATTACCCTTAATCTTGAATTTTAAATAATGCAATGGAAAATTTAGTGCTATATCATGTAAAAGAACGTGTGGGTTATATTACTTTAAACCGACCAGAAAAGAGAAATGCCCTAAGTTTTGATTTTGTAAAAGAGATAAAAGCCGTTTTTAAACAGGCCGAAGAAGATGCTAGCTGCAAAGTAATTGTGATAAAAGCCAAAGGGGAAGCCTTTTGCAGCGGTGCTGATTTAAGTAGTTTGCAAAAAATGCAAAACAATACTTTTGATGAAAACTTAGCAGATAGTAAAAACTTGATGGAGTTGTTTGCTATGATTTATTTATCGAAAAAAATAGTAATTGCACAAGTAGAAGG
>JANMIV010000472.1:0-4501 GCA_031375995.1 Bacteroidota bacterium | reverse complement strand
CGGCATCGCCACATGGTCGATCACGTCGATCGCCACCACGGCGTCGAAGCGCAGCGTCAGACCACGATCGAGCGATTGGGTCGCGTCCATCTGCTGAAAGTGCAGATGCGGATACTCGCCACGCGCAAGACGCCAGCCATGCGTATGTTACTGGCCAAGTTGCGTGCCGATGATTATTTACGGTTGGTGGCAGCCAGTTCCATTATACGCCCAGGAGTAGCCAAAAGTGGTATGATGCGCGAGTATATTATTCGTTTTCGCAATGAGGAGTTGCGGGTGCAAGCCAGGGAAAAGCTACCTGAATTGTATGATATATTGGCTGAAACTTATGGGGTAATGGTCTATCAAGAAGATGTAATAAAAGTAGCCCATTTGTTTGCCGATTTAACCTTAGCCGAAGCCGATTACCTGCGTAGAGGGATGAGTTGGAAGTTTAAAAAACGCAATGAGTTTGAACAAGTGCGAGAGAATTTCTTCCATAATTGCCTCAAAAAGGGGCATAATCCCAATACCGTGCAGGACATTTGGAACCAAATAGAAAGTTTTGCCAATTTTGCTTTTTCTAAGGGACATTCAGCCAGCTATGCAGTAGAAAGTTACCAAGCCTTATATTTAAAAGCATATTACCCACTAGAATACATGGTAGCCACACTCAACAATGGGGGAGGCTTTTACCGCAAAGAGTTGTATATACATGAGGCACGCATGCACGGTGCTAGTATTGCATTGCCTTGTATAAATAATAGTGAGGTAATTAGCGTAATAAGAGACAGCACCATTTATTTGGGTTTAGGTATGATTGCAGAGTTGACAGAACACAGCATTCAAGCCATTTTACAGGAACGCATAAGCAATGGCAATTTTGAAAATATAAACGATTTTTTGCAGCGGGTATCCGTTTCCATTGAGCAAATGCGCATATTGATAAAAGCAGGCACATTTAATTTTACTGGCAGGAATAAAACAGAATTGCTATGGGAAATACACAGTATAATCAATCCCAATAGCAAAAAAACGAATAAAAACGAGTTGTTTCAATTGCAAACACCACATTGGGAATTGCCTGCATTTAGCCATTCAAAAATAGATGAGGCTTTTGATGAAATAGCCTTGTTTGGTTTTTCTTTATGCTCTCCATTCGAATTATTAAAAGAAGCATTGCCGAGTCAGTTTACGGTGCAGCAAATGACACAATCCATTAATAAAACAATAAGCATAGTGGGTTATTTGGTCAATATAAAAAGCACCCGCACCAGCAAAGGCGATAGGATGTATTTCGGCACTTTTGTAGATTTGGAAGGACATTGGATTGATACCGTTCACTTTCCACCCAGTGCCAAGCAGTATCCGTTTACGGGCTCAGGCTCTTACCTTATAACTGGTAAAGTAGTAAATGAATACGATTTTATGAGCATAGAAGTAAGTGAACTCAAACGCTTGGCTTTCGTTGATAGGGAAGCTTAGAAATGATGAGTTCGGAATGTGAAATAGGAGTTGTGAAATGTGTTTTTTATTAGCAATAAAAACCAAGTTGTGCAGTATTTTCACCAACCAATTTTGTATAGGTTGGTAAAAATACCAATCTAAGAAAACAAATACACAATAATTCCCTAATTTTTAATCAATTTTTGACTGTCACTATTACCATTATTGTCAATTACCATAATCAAATAAACGCCCGATTTTAGCTCTTTCACATCTATTTCACTTTTATGGGTAGTTAAAACCTCTTTACCTAATAAATCATATAAAATAGCCTTATTTAAAGCTAGATTATTAAGTAAGGAAACATGTATGGTTTCGTTAAAAGGATTTGGATAAACAAGTACGCTGTTACTTGCATTTATTTCATTTATTCCGGTAGCAGGAGATACATTTACTGATATTAACTTTTGAGCACCAAAACAACCTTGATTGGAGGTTTCTCTTACTTTTACTTGTTGATTTCCAGTGGTTGTCCATTTTACTTGAATTTTATTAGAACCTGCTCCTGATTGAATGGTTGCTCCCGATACAAGCCAATTAAAAACAGAACCGCTTGTTCCTGTTACGGAATAAGAAGCTGTATCTAATCTTGCTACATTTGTTAGGCCTGTAATATTAGAGGTTGCTGGTATTGGGTTTATGGTTACTGTTATTGCAGTAGCATTTCCAACACATGAACCCGTTGTGGAAGTAGGCGTAATATTATAAACAATGCTTCCTGCATTTGTATTACTTGGATTGGTTAGTATTTGGTTTATTGAACTTCCATTGCTTGCACTTGCGCCAGTTATTGAACCAGTGTTGGTTCCTAATGTCCAAGTATAAGTACTTGCAACACTTGCTGCCAATGTTATGTTTGTACTTGTTCCACTACAAATAGTTGTGGTGCTTACATTGGTGATAGCCGGTTTTGGATTAACTGTTACCATCAATGTCGCTGTTGTATCTGAACATGCGCCTGATATTACTTGTCTTTTAAACCAAGTGTCTTGGGTTAGTGCATTGGAAGTAAAGTTTTGTATAGAATCATTACCTCCAGCATTGGCAAACCCTGTTGTTGCGTTGGTTATGCTTTTCAACCATTTATAGATGTAAGTTGTGCCGTTTCCACCAGTTGCTGATGTTGCTGCTATTGGGGCAGGTATTGAACCTGAACAAATGCTTTGGTCTGCACCAGTAATGGTGTTGGTTGCAATGGCTGGGATTACCGTTACCATTAATGCCACTGTTGTATCTGTGCAAGCACCTGATGTAACTCTTCTTTTAAACCAAGTGTTTTGTGTTAATGCGCCTGAAGTAAAGTTTTGTATATCGTCATTACCACCAGCATTGGTATATCCTGTTGTTACGCTAGTTGTACTTTTCAACCATTTGTAGGCGTAGGCTGCACCGTTTCCACCTGTTGCTGTTGTTGCTGTTATTGGTGCAGGTATGGAACCAGCACAAATGGTTTGTGCTGTACCAGTAATGGTATTGTTAGCTATGGCATTGTTTATCGTTATGGCAACTGCTGCTGAAGTATCTGTAAAAGTACCAGAAACCACATACCTTCTAAACCAAGTATTTTGTGTTAAGGCACCTGGTGAATAATTGATGGTATTGGTTAATGGAATGGATGTAAAACCTGTTGTTGCATTAGTTGTTGACCTTAACCAGGTATAAGAATAACTACCACTGGCATTTGTTGGTGTGGTGCCTGTTAAAATAGTAGGTGCTGAACCAGCACAAATTGTTTGAATGCCATAAATAATATTATTATCAATTGGAAGTGGAATTACTTTTCGGATTCTGTTGTTCCATTCATCTGCTATGTATATATTACCGAAACCATCTAACGTTACTCCATTTGGATAAAATAGATTAGCCGAGGTGGCTACGCTGCCATCACCTCCAAAACCAAATGTTCCATTTCCTGCTACTGTGTTAATAACACCAGTGAAGGCGCTTACTTTTCGTATTCTGTTGTTACTTTTATCTGCTATGTAAATATTCCCTGCACCATCTACCGCTATTCCGGTTGGATAATTTAGAGTTGCCGAGATGGCTGCGCTGCCATCTCCTCCATAACCCTGTGTTCCAGTTCCTGCTATCGTGCTAATAATACCAGTGGAGGCAGTTACTTTTCGAATTTTGTGGTTATTATAATCTGCTATGTAAATATTCCCTGAACCATCTACCGCTACACTAGCTGGAGATCTTAATCTAGCCGAGGTGGCTGCACTTCCATCCCCTAAAGAACCTGCTGTTCCATTTCCAGCTACAGTGGTAATAATACCAGTGGAGACGGTTATTTTACGTATTCTATGATTAAGTTGATCTGCTATGTAAATATTCCCAGAACCATCTACCGCTAATCCACTTGGACCATTTAGATTAGCCGATGTGGCTGAGTTGCCATCTCCTCCATAAGCTTTTGTTCCATTTCCTGCTACTGTGCTAATTATACCAGTTAGGGCGCTTACTTTTCGTATTCTGTGATTGTCTTTGTCTGCTATATAAATATTCCCTGAATCATCTACAGCAACTCCATTTGGGGAATTTAGATTAGCTAAGGTGGCTGCACTGCCATCTCCTCCATAACCTTTTGTTCCATTTCCAGCTAGTGTACTAATAATACCAGTGGAGGCAGTTACTTTTCGTATTCTGTTGTTATCTTCATCTGCTATGTAAATATTCCCTGAACCATCTACTGCTACTCCACTTGGATAATTTAAATTAGCTGAGGTAGCTGTGCTGCCATCTCCTCCATAAGCTGTTGTTCCATTTCCTGCTACTGTGCTAATAATTCCAGTAGAGGCAGTTACTTTTCTTATTCTTTGGTTAATATCATCTGCTATGTAAATATTGCCTGAACCATCTACTGCTACTCCTTTTGGAGAATTCAGATTGGCCGAGGTGGCTGCACTTCCATCTCCTCCATAAGCTCCAGTTCCATTTCCTGCTATTCTAGTAATAATACCAGTTAAGGCATCACCAGCTGGAATAGCGGTCGATTCTCCAGAAGCGTTGCCAGTGT